>CALAWF010000055.1 GCA_937894665.1 uncultured bacterium
TACAAATGCAAAAATACCGGAAAATATTTTAACGTAAAAACCGGCACCATATTTGAAAATACAAAGGTGGGGTTAGATAAATGGTTTGAAGCAATATACATAACTACTACTGGGAAAGGGAAATCTGCAAATAGTCTTGCTGAAGACATTGATGTAACACCTAAAACTGCTGCCCTTATGTTAAAGAAAATTAGAATAGCATTAGGCATTGATAATAACAACGTACTCGACGGAGAAGTTGAATTCGATGAAACTTATGTCGGCGGAAAGAACAAGAATCGCCACAAAGATAAAAAAGTAAAAAATTCTCAGGGAAGAAGTTATAAAGATAAGACTCCTGTATTCGGAATGATACAACGAGGAGAGATATTTCTGTCGATTATTACAAAATCTTAATAAATCCACAGGGGAAAAATTTAGGTTTCCCCTGTGGATTATATATTTTTTAGCTCTTTAAAAACAATATTACATAATTGCCTTGCCAAACATTTTCTTGCGTGTCTTGGCGATTTCCCTTCTTTTAATTTCTTTTCATAGTATGCTTTTCCTTTTTCATCATATCTTGCTTGGCACAATGCTATTTGAAAAAATATTCTATTTAACGCTCTATTACCTCTTTTATTTGTACAATGTTTTGTTGTTCTTCCGCTAGAACTTTCAATTGGAGCAACGGCACAATAGTTTGCAAATGCAGCTTTGGTTGTTAATCTTCCTTTTGTTTCTGTATAAATTTTTGCTGCAGTCAATTTTTCTATTCCACAGATTTTGGTTAATTTTAATACTTTTTCTGGCAATAATTCTTCTATTTCTTTTTCAAATTCTGTTATTGACTTATTTAAAGTTTCAATTATTTCTGCATAATTTCTAATAATAGAATCTTTATTTCGTTTTAAATAGCTTACTGCTTTTTTAGTTCTAAGACAATTAATTTCAAGTTTTTCGCCTCTTGTGTAGTAAAGCATTTTAATAGAATTTATTAATTTTGTTCTTTCAGTAATTAGTAAATCTCTAGCAGAAATTTTTTCTTTTAATTCTACAGTTTTAAGAGAAATTTCCTGTAATTTTAAATTTTTAGAAAAAATAGATATAACTTTAGCATCACCGTAATCATTTTTATTGCCATTGGCGGACAACGCACTTCTCCAACTTTTCGTAATATATGGATTAATTTCATATACTTTGCAATTGTTTTTAATTAAAAAATTCGCAAAAGGTTTTCCAAAACAATAAGCTCCTTCAATAGCCCAGTTTGCATTTCCTGCCCATTTAAGAGCTTTTTGAAAACCTGAAAGAGTTGTTTTAAATTCTTTAAACGAATTTCCAGAGTAACAAGCTAACGTATCTCTGTGTGTATCTACACCTACCCAATTTGTGTTTTCCATGTTAAAATCCTCATACAAGCTAATAAACAAAACTTTCAGCTGACAATCCTGCATCAAATCGCAAAGGATTAGTATTTCTTAAGTCAAGTTGAAAGAACAGAAGGATTGGACAATCTTTCCGCTAGTCATTAAGACTTGGAGGTCGTAAGTCACGATCCTTCTGTTGCTATTTAAACAAAAACAAAAGCGATATGCAGGAGATATATCGATAAGGTCTATTCACTATTCACCACTCACAATTCACTAATTTTTACCGATAAGGACTTTTCACGTTTCACTTCTCACTTTTCACTCAAGCAGCCACATCTATTCATCTATCAAAACTCTATCAAGGCAGGCTTTTGGTGAATATTGCCATTCTCTGAATGTTATTCTTTTTACCTTAAATCCTGAACGTTCAATGATAGCTTGTTTTTTCATATTTGAAATATGAGATTTTGTTTTGTCCTCAACGCCATCAATTTCTAT
>CALAWF010000056.1 GCA_937894665.1 uncultured bacterium
TCAGATTGAGAATACTTTATATAAATATATAAAGCTCTCTCTTCTTATTTAAACGGATAGGCCTTGGTTAACTAAAAACAAGGTCTTTTTTTTGCGTTAAATTCTAAATACTTAGATAAATAAACTTCCGATATGATAAACCGCAAACGCTGTAACCCACGCAATTGTACATTGAATAAGGATTACTAAAAGTGCATAACGTTTGCCTAACTCTCTTCTTACAGTTGCAACCGCAGCAACACAAGGAGTATAAAGTAAGCAGAATATCAAGAAGACAAATGCCGTTAACTTAGTGAACAGTACAGGAAGTTTTGTTACATCCCCACCTAATAATACCGTCAAAGTACTAACAACACTTTCTTTTGCCATAAATCCGGTGATGAATGCAGTTGAAATTCTCCAATCTGAAATTCCTAAAGGTTTGAATATCGGCACGATAAAATTACCCAAAACAGCAAGCAAACTTTGAGAAGAATCAGTAACTAAATTCAATTTAGTATCAAATGTCTGTAAGAACCAAATAACAATTGCAGCCCAGAAAATTATCGTGAAAGCCTTTGTCATAAAGCCTTTTGCCTTATAATAAATCAATCTGTAAACATTCTTAAACCCAGGCATTCTATAATTTGGCAATTCCATAACAAATGGAACGGTTTCACTTTTAAAAACAAATAACTTCATAAAGAAGGCGAAAATTATTCCGACAACAATTCCTGTCAAATACAGACCAAGCATAACTAAAACTTGATGTGATTTAAAAAATGCAGCCGTAAACATTGCATAAATTGGCAATTTTGCAGAACAACTCATAAACGGAATTAAGAAAATTGTCATTTTTCTATCACGTTCGGATGGTAAAGTCCTTGTTGACATAATTGCAGGAACAGAACACCCAAAACCAATCAACATAGGAACAAAACTTCTACCGGAAAGTCCTATTTTTCTCAAAATTTTATCCATCACAAAGGCTACTCTTGCCATATATCCTGAATCTTCCAAAATTGAAAGAAAGAAGAACAAAACGACGATTACAGGCAAAAAGCCCAAAACACTACCAACACCGGAGAAAATACCATCAATAATCAAAGAATGCACAACAGGATTCAATCCGTAAGAGGTCAAAAGACCATCCGCAAACCTTGTTATATGAAGGATTACAAACTCCATAATGTTAGATAAAAATGTTCCAAACGGTCCGAATGTCAAATAAAAAATCAATGACATAATCAGTAAAAACGACAAAATTGCCGTATATTTACCGGTTAAAAACTTATCAACTTTAGCAGACAATCTGTAAGCGGTTGTTTCTTGCGGTTTGAAAACAAATTCATCACACAACTTTTCAATAAAAGTAAATCTCATATCCGCAATTGCAGATTCGTGGTCAAGTCCGGATTCTTTCTCCATCTGCTCGACAATACTTTTACAAGTCGAAATTTCGTCATCATCAAGATTTAACTCTTTCAAAATTAAAGAATCACCGGCAGCAAGTTTTGATGCTGCAAATCTTACAGGAATATCCGCATCTTTTGCGTGATCTTCAACAAGGTGAACAAGAGCATGAATACATCTGTGAACAGCACCTTCTTTGCCATCCCCCTCCCCACAAAAATCTAATCTTCCAGGATGTTCAGAAAATTTTGCAACATTTATTACGTGTTCAACAAGTTCATCAATCCCCTGATTTTTCAATGCGGAAATAGGGACAACAGGAACGCCTAAAGCGGATTCTAAGCCGTTAATATCAATAGTTCCACCGCTTTGAGTAACTTCGTCCATCATATTCAAGGCAATTACCATTGGCACATCAAGTTCAATAAGTTGAGTTGTCAACAGCAAATTTCTTTCAATATTAGAAGCATCAACAATATTGATTAACCCGTCAGGCTTTTCTCTTAAAATAAAATCTCTTGTAACAATTTCTTCACTGCTATAAGGTGATAATGAATAAATCCCAGGCAAATCAGTAATTGTAACATCTTTATGCCCAATTATTGTACCATCCGTTCTATCAACCGTTACCCCAGGAAAGTTTCCTACGTGCTGATTCGAACCGGTCAATTGGTTAAATAAAGTTGTTTTTCCGCAATTTTGGTTTCCTGCAAGAGCAAGTTTTAATTTAGTTTTAATAGCACCTTTACTTAATTTTCTGGTTTCATAAGTTTTTTCTTCACCCTTTTGAGAGTGTTCAAGAGTAATATTAAACTCGGAATTTTTTCGAGGGGAATTATGAGCATCATGAATATCAGAAATAATAATCTTTGACGCATCAGACTTTCTCAAGGTCAATTCATATCCACGAACCCTGATTTCCAAAGGATCACCCATAGGGGCGGTTTTCACAAGAGTAACTTCAACCCCGGGGGTTAACCCCATATCCAAAATGTGGGAGCGAAGAGCTTTATCATCACACTCAATCGCTTCTATTACTGCATCTTTTCCAATACCTAATTTATCTAAACTTCTTATTTTATTTCCTGAATTCATTAAATCTAGCCTCGTTGCAAAATACATTATACAACACACATAAAAATATAGTGATATAATAAATAAAGGAAAATCTTAAAAATATATATTACCAAAAATAAATATATATTTTTTTTGAATAAAATGTACTATTATAATATAACGTCAAATAAAAAGGAGAATAAAATGTCTTACAAATCAGAAATATTGTCGTTTTCGGGGGGGGGGTAGCCTAAAACCCTTTAACCACAAGCGTTTTCAGTATCTTGACCCAAAACAAATTAATGCTTTTACATTAGCAGAAGTTCTAATAACATTAGGAATAATTGGAGTTGTCGCAGCACTGACAATTCCGGGATTATTGACTAAATGTCGTCAATTGGTAATAGAAAATCAGTTCAAAAAACAATACTCCGTAATACAACAAGCCTTAAATATGGTTGATAACAACCTAAACTACACACCAGATTGCTACTACTGGGATAAAAACCCATTTCTTTCAGCTATTTGTGCAGAAAGAAACGACAAAGGAGATTGCATAAAATATACGCTATCTGACGGTTCTAACCTTCCATCGAGTTACAATGGACCGATGGGCGAATGTACTCTCGTAAAAGAGGAAATGAAAAAAGTATTGAAAGTTGCAACAATCTGTCAAAATCACGCCGTGGAAAAAGGTTGTATCCCGCCATATAAGGGAAATGATTCTGTATATAAAGAGAACAACAAAGATAACAACCCTACCGATAAAGATACAACAATAGCAACATCAGGATGTGGTGGTTGGAGAGAAGATAGTATTCATAACAGTAGAGAAGCCTGGGTTTTAGCAGATGGTACAATCATTTTATTTTATAGTGGTTTTCAACTCTTTGCAATAGATGTTAATGGAGCAAAAGGTCCAAACAAGGGGGGACACGATATATTTCCACTACAATCAAAAGGAGATGGAACGCATCCTGCAAAATTAGTCCCGGGAGGCTGTAGTTTTGTAGAAAAAGGAGGAATGACAACTACAACCCTTATGAAAAAAATGTTTAACAAGTAAGTATTATAATAAAGTTATGGATAACTAAAAAATATTCTGTTAGAGATACTGCTCAGTATGACGAATGCGTTTGATTATATTCGTGCAAAATAAGTCATTGCGAGCGAATGCGAAGCAATCCAGCCGATTCATATTGTCGACGTGGCAACTCCACATTTACAATAGCGTTTAGATAGAGATTCTTCGGGTAAAATATGTAATGTTTTATTCTTCTTTCAGCGATTTATACCTCAGAATGACTGAACCGTAAAGAACTTATTTCCTTGTTCCTTATTGCCTTTTTCTCAAAAAAATGTAGAGCGGCTTTACTAAGCCGACGATATAAATAACATCAAAAAAGACGCCTGAAATATCAGACGTCTTTTTAGAATTAAATTTTAAAAATTAAACTAATTCTCTAACTTTAACAGCATTTTTGTTAGCAATTTCAACAAGTGAAGAAATTGTAGCAACCATAGCTAAGTCAGAAGTTAATTTGTTAACACAAGAACCGCAACCGATAGCAGAAGCACCTGCAGCAAATGCGAATGGAGCAGTTGTTGGGTTGATACCTGTAGCTGTCATAATTGGCATTTCAACATTTCTTGCAAGTTCAATTGTGTTAGAAATTGTTAATTCAGCTCTGTCCATCAAGGCTCTAGCACCTGACAATTCAACTTCAGATGTATAATGACCTTCAGTTTGAATTAAATCAATACCCATAGCTTCTAATTTTTCAGCTAATTCGATTTGGTCAGAAGTTGAAATTTCACCAGGAATAGTTACTGAGAAAAATACTTCTCTGTTGCCTAACATATCTTTAGTTTCTCTAGCTAATCTCAAAACATCTTGAGCAGAGAAAGAAGTTCCTTTTTTGTAAAGAACATCAAAGTTACCAAGTTCGATAGCATCTGCACCAAGTTCAACTGCTCTAACAAGTTCAGATGGAACAATTGAAGAAACGAACAATGGTAAATCTGTCATTGAACGAACTTCACGGATAATGTCTTCTCTTGCACAAATATCAACAGCACTAGCGTGAGATTTTTCAGCTGAAGATACAACTTTTTTAATATTTTCAATATCAAAGTTATCGATACCAGCAATAACTTTAACTGCTCTTTTTTCTTCTAAAGCGTGTTTAAATGAATCAATTCTTGCCATAATTTTCTCCTTAATTAAAATATGTGGACTTATCGTCTTCTGAATTATACATTAATATTTTAATATTTTCAAGAACTAACCTCAAAAAAGCAATAAAGAGAATACTTTTTTGCCCAAAAGACCAAAATAATTTAGAAAGAAAAAAGAGGTTGATATGAAAAAACAGCTAATTTTAATATGCCTAGTTACAATTTTAGGAATCGGCTACACACCTGCACAAACAAGTTATGAACCCGATGAGCGAATAAACATCACCGTTTACGAAAAAATAAGTCCGGCAATCGTAGCAATTGATGCCCAAGTACCGGATGGGGTTTCCGCAGGAACAGGTTGTATAGTAACCACTGACGGATTGATTTTGACAGGTTTACACGTTGTTGAAAAAGCAACGCAAATCGAAGTTACAACCGCAAACGGACAAACTTACAAGGCAAAATTTGTTGCCCAAATGGCAAAGAATAAAGATTTGGCACTTATTAAAATTGACTCCAAAAAGCCTCTTAAGACAGTTTCTTTTGGAGATTCAGAAGAAGTTAAAGTTGGGCAAAAAGTGCTAAGTATCGGAAACCCGTTTGGATTTTCCAACACTCTAACACAAGGAATAATTTCACGAATTGACTATGTTAAAAACAGATTTCAAACAGACGCTGCCATTAATCCCGGCTGTTCCGGCGGACCACTTCTCAATTCGACAGGAGAAGTTATTGGGATTAGTCAATCAATTTACAATCCGGACCATAACATCTCAAATATAGGAATAGGCTTCGCCATTCCGTCTAACGAAGCAATAAAATTCATTGCAACAGTTAAGAAGTAGATTATAAGGGAAAGGAAAATAAGTTCGTTACAAAAAGACTCTAAGTCATTATGGCACTGAGGCACTAAGTTCTTTATGTTCTTACGTCATCCTGAACTTTACAAAGCGAACCGTTGAGCTGTGGCGAAACGTGTGAGTCCGTATGCGTCGGCGTAGCCGTTAGCTGGTTCAGGATCTCTAACTTAGGTGCTCAGATAGCGAGTCCGAAACAAGTTCGGAATGACTGTACGGATATAAAACCTTGCGTTCAGTCAGAGATTCTTCGGGTAAATTTGCCAAATTATATTACATACTTGACGGTTTATCCCTCAGAATGACGGAAATTGGATAGGGGTTCGGGGGCGTAGCCCCTGATGACTCGAGTCATTTGGTCATTCGTGTTTTATAAATATTTTCCCTCGCCCTTTTTAAAGGGATACAAAGCGAACCGCTGAGCTATAGCGAAGCGTGT
>CALAWF010000057.1 GCA_937894665.1 uncultured bacterium
GGTTTTTCGTTAACTTCTTGTCTTGTTGCTTGTGCGTTATTTTGTTTTAACAAGCCGATAAGTTCTTTAATTGGAGCAAGTTCTTCAATCAAAGTTGTTGTCTTTGACGTTAATCCGTTAATTACATCGGTATTAATTAATTCTAATTCTTGTTGAAGATCCATCAACTTGTTATCTGTAACTGTTAATCTTTCGAATAAATCAATGTCTTCTGTGCTGGCATGGCGAAGTTCTTTAATAAATCCTAAGATGATTGATGTTTTTTCTTCAATGAGTTCTGCATTATAAGCAAACCCTTGTTGAATACCATTTTCTACATTGTTTGATAATTCGTTTAGGTTATTTCCAAGTTCATTTAATTTATCTGAAATGAAAGAAGAAATTTCTTTGTCGGATACACTTTCTGACAAAGTTAGAGAATTAAAAGTTTCTCCAAGTTGTAATATTTGATCTTTAATTTCGCTTAATTCTGCGACAGAACCTGAAATTTCTCCTGACGGAATACTTGCTGTTTCTGCAAGATTTTCGTATGCACCCAGTCTATCAAGAATTTTTGTAAATTGATTTTCGTTAAATGCTTTATAACTAACTACAATATTTTCTAAATCTGTTAATTTTTGTTTTATGTCATTTGATAAGTCTTTGTTCGAAGATTCAAAAATATTTTTGATTTCATCTATGTATTTGTGGACATCATCAATTACACTATTGGTATCCTTTTCAATATCATCAAAACTTGATTTCTTATTTTGAAGAATTTCTCGAACTTCTTTAATTGATTCTTTTAAACCTTCGTCATTTATTTGAATGCCGTTATTTAGAAATTCTGAAATTGTAACAAGTTTGGTGTCAATATCTGAAACTTTTTCAGATAGATTTTCGTGTTTTTCATCTATTGTTTGTTTTATTTCACTTGCAACAGAAGATAGGTTTTGTTGGATTGAGTTTTCAATATTTGAAACGTCAATATTATCTAGTTTGAAAATAATATCATCTTGCAATTTTTTTACATCATCAAAATCTGATGCTAGTTTTTCTGTGTGATTTAAAATTCCTTGTATAAAATCTTTAAGCTCTTCAATGAATTTTGAAAATTCTTCTGCTGTTACAATATTTGAAATTGTTTTTTGAAGTTCTGAAAGTTGTACAATGATTGAATCATTGTGCATTTCTTGAGTGTTTATTAAATCTGTTTTTAACTCATCTATCATTTGATAGATGTCAGCAACAGTTCTATTTACCTTTTTTACATCTGCATTTTCAGATAGCTCTTCTAATTCTTTAATAATATTTTTAGTTAGATTTAGAAGTTCTAATAAATCCTTTTGTTCTGATTTTGCTTCTAATTTTTCACTAATTTCTTCTGTTTTTTCTTTTATTTTTGAATTTTCTAACCATTCTTCAATAGAAGATGTTTTTCCGTAAATATTCTCAAATTCGTTGTCAAAATTAAGATTATCCAGTTTTTCCTCAATATCATCAGTTTTTGAGTATAGTGTATCGACATCTTCTTTTGTTGCAACGGCTTGAAGATTTTCGATTAGTCCAAGTTGATTATTATTTAAGCTTTCCATATCCTGATGAGTTGGAAGAGTGTCTAATCTATCTTGAATAATATCTGTTTTTTCTAGTATTGAATTTAGTGTTTTATTGTGAAGTTCATGTTCTTCTAAAATTCTTTCAATATCTTCTTTTTGAGGTAATTGAGAAACCATTTTTGAAACATGTTCTTTTATTTCATAGGCTTCATTTTCAAAAGAAATTTTTTCAATCGCAGTTAGAATTTTTGCAGACAAAACTTCATTGATGTCTTCAATGATATTTTTTACTGTTGTTAATTCCTCTGCTAAGGTATTAATTTTTGTTTCAATATCCGTTACGTTAGATTTAATATTTAATGTTTCAATTTCAGATTGAACTTTTTTCAAATCTTGAAAAATTCCGGCTAAAGAGTCTTCAAGTTGTTCTGTATTTGGAAGTTGTTCAATGTTTTTTGTTACTTCAGCTAGATTTTGTTTAACGTCTTCAGCTTGAGTTAATAGAGATTCCGCTTTTAGGTTTATTTTTGAAATATCTTCTTTGGTAGATGTTTCTTCCAATTTGTTATTCATAATAACAGCAGCAGCCTGCAATCCTTCAATATCCTTCTTGTCAGAAAGGTTTTCGATAGAATCACTTATCTTTATAGTTTTTTCAATTATAGAATCCAAAACGCCTTGGGCGATTTTTAAGTTTTCACTTGTTGCTACATTTGCTAAAACTTTTTCAATTATGGAATTTTTTTCATCGATTGATTTTAAGAAATTTACTATATCACCTGTTGCTTTGTAGAGATTATCTATTTGCTCTTTTATTTCAGAATTGATAGATGTTTGATCTATCTTGATTAAGTTTGTAAGGATACCTTTTAAATTTGAATTAACTTCATCAATTGTATTTTTGTAGGCATGGTTTAAGTTTTCAAAATCATTTCTTAATAGGGTAATTGTTCTAAGAATATCTTCTTTGTCAGATTTGTTGTTGCTCAAGTCTGATAAGCGTGATTCAATTCCTGAAAGCAAGGCTTTTTGCTGCTTAGCTTCTGTATAGAATCCGTTCATGTTTTTTGAGAAAATATCGAATAACTCTTTCATGTCTTTGTTACGGACATGTTCTTGTTGATCTAAGAATATTGATTTTAAGGCTTTTTCAATATCTGTGAATTTAGAAATTGTTGTAGAATATTTTTCTTCTACATTTTTGGTTAATTCTGTTAGGTATGCTTTCAGCAATTCAGTAGAAGCACTTGTGTCCATAGAATCGAGTTTGTTGCTAATACTTGATAGCAATCTATCAAACCCTTCCATGTTTGTGCTATTAACTCTCTTCATCTCCCTTAGTAAATCAACAATTAGTTCTAATTCTTGAGCCATTTCTTAGTCCTTAAAATATATATCCCTACATTTTAATCTTACCAAGCATAGATAATTTAGTAAATTTTATTACGGGTATTTATTACAAATGTTAAGAATAAATCAAATAAGTTATTCAATTTTAGTATTAGTGTTAAAATGTTTTTGAGAAATAGATTTGAAAGAGGGGATACAATGAGCCGAATAGTAATCGATGAAGCAAAATGCAAATCTTGTTATTTATGTATAAAAGAATGCCCGAAAAAGTTGATTAAGGTAAGTGATAGAACTAATAAATTGGGTGATAGAGTTGTTGAATTTTGCGACCCGAATCATGAATGTTTGGGCTGTGCAATGTGTGCAACAAGATGCCCGGATTTAGCAATTACAGAGGTTTATAAAGGATAATATAAATATGGTTGAATGTTTAACAGGTAAAAAAGTTTTAATGAAAGGTAACTATGCAATAGCAAATGCCGCTGTATTAGCCGGTTGTCAATGCTATTTTGGTTATCCAATTACTCCGCAAAGTGAAATCGGAGAATTTATGAGCGGAAAGATGCAAGAACTCGGTAGAGCCTATGTTTCTGCTGAAAGTGAATTAGCAGCTATCAATATGACTTTAGGGGCATGTGCAACTGGTGTTAAGGCTATGTCTTCTTCATCTTCTTGTGCAGTTTCTTTGATGCAGGAAGCGTTGTCATATGCAACATCTGATAGATTACCTATCGTTTTGGTTAGTGTTATGAGAGGTGGTCCCGGTTTAGGAAATATTTATCCATCTCAAGGCGATTATTTCCAAGCTACGAAAGGTGGCGGAAATGGCGATTATAAACTTATTGTACTTGCTCCATCTACTGTTCAAGAATGTGCAGATTTAACTTACAAAGCATTCTATTTAGCTCATAAGTATCAAAATCCAACAGTTCTTTTGGCAGATGGTTTGTTAGGTCAAATGATGGAACCGGTTGAATTTAAACCTTATCCGTATCCTGAAATTGATAATTCTTCTTGGTGCTTGACAGGTGCTAAAGGCAGAGAAGCTCGTATTATTCGTTCTTATGCTCCGTTAGCTGATAAGCAATGCGAATTCTTAGATAATTTGTATAAGAAATATGCAGAAATAGAGGAAAAAGAAACTGAATGGGAAGAAATCGGAACAGAAGATGCTGATGTTGTATTAGTAAGTTTCGGTTCAACTTCAAGAAATGTGAGAACTGCTGCAAAAATGTTGAGACAAAAAGGTATTAAAGCTGGAACATTAAGACCTATTACCTTGTTCCCATTCCCTAATAAGAGATTGAAAGAGTTAGCTCAAACAACTAAAAAGTTTGTAGTTGTGGAAGTTAATATGGGTCAAATGGTAAACGACGTAAGATTGGCTGTAAATGGTAAAGTTCCGGTTGAATTAGTTCATAAAGGAGTTGGAACTCCTCCTGCTCCGGAAGAAATTGCAGCTCAAGTGGAGGGGTTATTATAATGGAAACACAAGTTTTTAAATTACCAAAATCATTAAAAAAAGATGCCAGATATACATTTTGTCCGGGTTGCGATCACGGTGTTGCCGTAAGATTGGTTGCTGAAGTTTTGGATGAAATGGGATTAACAGAAAATACAATTGCTGCAACTTCTATTGGTTGTTCAGTTACAATTTATGATTTTATCAATGTTGATGCTATTGAAGCTCCACACGGTAGAGCTTTGGCTGTTGCTACCGGTGTAAAAAGAGCTCATCCTGAAAAATGTGTATTCACTTATTCAGGAGATGGTGATTTTGCTTCAATTGGTTTAGCTGAAAGTATGCACGCTGCATTGAGAGGAGAAAAAATTACCGCTATTTGTATTAACAATACAACTTACGGTATGACAGGAGGACAACTTGGACCAACAACTTTGTTAGGACAAGTTACAACAACATCTCCAACAGGTAGAAATGTTCCATACTATGGTTATCCAATTAAGATTGCAGAACATATTGCAATGTGTGATGGTACAGCTTATAGTGCAAGGGTTTCTTTGGATTCAGTTCCAAATATCAAAAAAGCAAAACAAGCTATTAGAAAGGCTTTTGAAGTTCAAGATAAAGGTTTGGGCTTTGGTTTTGTAGAGATTCTTTCAAGCTGCCCAACAAACTGGAGAATGACTCCTGAAAAAGCTCATGACAGAGTTAAAAATGAGATGATGGAAGTATTCAAACCTGGTGTGTATAAAGATTTAACAGAAAATAATAATTAAGGAATAAAATTATGGAAAAAGATTTTATAATTGCCGGATTTGGCGGACAAGGTGTTTTGCTTGCCGGAGAGGTTTTAGCAAACGGCTTTATGCTAGATGATAAAAAAGTTACTTGGTATCCTTCTTATGGTGCAGAAATGAGAGGAGGAACTGTTAATTGTTCTATTTCTATGTCTGATGAAGAAGTTAGTGCGGTACAAAAATCTCATGCTGATTATATTATCGTTTTGAATCAGGCTTCATTTGACAAATTCACTCCAATCGTAAGAAAAGGTGGAACAATTATCGTAAACACTTCTTTGGCTGAAAAGGTTCAAACAAGAGATGATATAAATTATGTATTTGCACCTATCACTCAAATGGCTGAGGAAAAGTTGGGTAATATCAAAATGTCTAATATACTTGCATTAGGTTTATTATCAAAGGCTTGTGGATTAGTTTCTTTGGAAACTCTTGAAAAGGCTTTGTATAACGTTATTCCACCTCATAGAAAACATTTAATTCCAAAAAATGTTGAAGCACTAAAACTAGGCTATGAGTATGATTTATTGAAGGTATAATTCAAAATCACCTAAAAAGTTGATTTTAAATTCGTTGGAACAGTTTATTCTAATAATGTGATATATGAGAGGTTTATTCAAGGTGAAACGAAAACTTATTGCATCTATTCGTGAAAAGGAATTACAACTGGCGAAATTAAAAGCACATATTGATAAAAGTGAAGTGTGTTCAGATTTATACAATAAGGTGTTATTAGAAAAGGCGATTTTAAAAAAACAACTTGAGGATTTGCAAAATAATTCTTTGGTAAATCGTATTAAACATTTGCTTCCTCGTCAGGAAAAATTAATATGTGATTATTTTAGAGGAAGATAAATACTAATCAGTTAAAGAACGAATAATTTTATAAAAGTCTTGAAGTTTATCTCGCTTCAAGACTTTTATTCTTGAAATGATTCCGTCAAGAAGTTCTTCATTATCCTGTTGATGGTCAAAGTCAAAGAGATCTTTTATTTTTACCCCCAGTACATTTGCAATTTTTTCGATATTTTCAGGTGCCGGAAAAGTCCTTCCTGTTTCGATATTACTCATGTTTCTTGGGGCGATATTTATCAATTCCGCAAGTTTTTCTTGTTTAATTTTTTGTGCTTTTCTAATTTCTTGGATTCTTCGTCCTAAAAGTTTTTTGATTTCTGACATATGTACCTCTTTTTAAAGATACAATCATATTTAACTTAGTTAAATGATGTAATTTATACAATTGACTTGATAAAGGATATGTTGTATCTTATTAATAAGATGTATTACATCTAGAAATTGAAAATAATAGATAAGGAGTGATATGAAAAAGTTTTTTGGCTTTACACTTGCTGAAGTATTAATTACTCTAGGAATAATAGGTGTTGTTGCTGCAATAACAATTCCGACATTAATGACTAAAATTTCAAATGCTCAAAATAAAACAAAGTTAAAAGCTGCATATTCTATTTTGAGTCGAGCCTTAAAACTTGCTCAGGAAGATGATGAAGACTGGAGAACTTGGGATTATTACCATAATCCTAAATGTACTCAAGATATTTATAACAAACTTTCAAAATATATGAAGGTTGCTCAAAATTGTGGGATGTCTAATGATTGTTGGATGCAAACAAAGGCAAAAAATGGTCAAAATGCACTTTATTCAAACTCAAATGGTTTGTGGGATGAATCTTATTCCTTTATTCTTATGGATGGTTTTGCTTTTGCTTTGGATATTTGGAATGATAATAATTTGCAAAATGTAGCAGGAGTTTCAACAAATAATTTAATTAATCCGTCAGCTACTCTTGTTATTGCAGTTGATGTGAATGGTAAATCTAGACCAAATACTTTAAGCAAAGATGTCTTTATGTTTGTGTTGACAGAAAAAGGCTTAATTCCATCTGGTGCTGGTGATAAAGGTAAAAACTGTGATGATAAATCTTCTAATAACAATTGGGATTGTACGAGTAAGGCTCTAGGTCGATAATTTTCATTGTTACAATTGTTAACAAAAAGGGCAAAAGTTGCCATTTTCAGGCTTTTATATTATACTAAGTACATAACAATAAGCTATAAAGGTGGTGAAAATATAAATGGCAGAAGTTAAAGTTGGCGAAAACGAAAGTATTGAAAGCGCTTTAAGACGTTTCAAGAAAAAAATCCAAAAAGCTGGCATTCTTTCAGAAGTAAAAAAACGTGAAAGATATGAAAAACCAAGCGTTAAAAGAAAACATAAATCTGAAGCTGCTCGTAAGAGAAAAGTATAGGATTTAATAATAATTTTAAAAAGGAGTTCTGATATTTCAGAACTCCTTTTTAGTATGAACATTATATAATAGAAAATCCGACAATTGCATCAACGCAGATATTGAACCAGTCGTATTCTTTAAATGCGTGTAAGTTACATTCGCAAGTCTCTTCACAGTCGCAAAGTTCTTCAATACGTGCAATTTTTACATTTTTGAGCGAAATTAGACAGTTGTGGCAATTTTCGCATTTATTTTTGTATTCGTGAATTGTACCTATAATTTGTAAATGGTTGGTCAAAATTAAAACTCTGTTGCTGGAATTTTCTTCCATTATATTGTTTATTGATTCGCCTAAATTTTTCATAATAAAAACTCCTTTCTATTGGTAGTTTTCTTCAATGAAAGAAGTTTTTTAATTGTCCAAATATCTATTAAAATGATTTATTTTCAAAAATATTCTTATTTTTAAGTTTTTCTTTAGGTACAACAAGACCGCAATACTTGCATGCAAAGTACTCGTTGGAAGAATCTAAAGGTAGAAAAAGATGCTCACACTCGTCAGAATTTTCTTCTAATTCTGTTCCTGTTGTTTCCATTGGGTCATAGTCATTTCTTTGAATTTTTTTATTTTTAAAAGCGTTGAATAAGAGTTCTAAAATATACATCTTTATAAAACAAATGTTTCAGGAAGAAGTTCGCTGATTGTGTATGGTCGAATTTCTTCACCAATCTTTTGAAGTACAACTGTATCTGGTTCTGCAAATTCAGAAATAACTTGTCTGCAAGCTCCACAAGGCATACATTTATCCTTTTTAGGGGAATAAATTGCAATAGCTTTAATTTTTCTTTCTCCATCAGCTATTGCACTACCTATTGCATTTCTTTCAGCACAAATTGTTAGACCATAACTCCCATTTTCAAAATTACATCCGCAGTATGTTTTTCCTGTTGAGGTTAAAACACAAGCACCTACGGGAAACTTTGAATATGGAACATATGCGTTTTTAGATACTTCAATCGCTTTATCCATCAATTCTTTGTAATCAACCATGTTAAATCCTCTTTTCTTGCTTTTCTATTATACTCCTAATTCGCAAAATTATATCCCTTTATTAGATGAACGTAAAATTTGTTAACATTTTTCTTTTTAGGTTAAAGTTTTTCTTGCTTTGTACCGTATATATATTTGTAAAACAAGGGTTTACTATGGACGTATCACGAATAGAAGCTATATCTCCTCGTCAAATTGATTGGCGAAGATTGACGGCAAATCAGATAATTAAATATCAAGAACAAGGAGTTGATGTTCCGAGCCAATATATTCAATGGGCTCAGAATTTCGTCAATTCTATATATTCTGATGATGTAACAACATATGAAAAAGCTGTATCTGATACCAATACTTCACAGCCTTTGACAACAACTACAGATGCAACTGTTGAAAAATCCGATGATACTACTACGGTTGATGATTCTACAGAAAGCACTGAAGAGTCAAATAAGACTGAGGCTCAAGCAAAAAGGGAAGCTCTTCAACAATCAGGGGCTAGTCTTGCAGAGCAGGCGGTTTCTTTTACTGCTGATAGTGAAGCCGGACGTAAATCTGTAAATGAATCTGCAAATATTATTACCGCAGCTCAAGAAGCCTCTGTTAATGAAATTCAAGAACTTGAAAATTATATGAGCGAATTGCTTGCAAAGGCAGAACAAACACAAAACGAGTTTAAAGATGAAATTTCAAAAATTAACAATGGTAAAAGTGATAAATCAACTTTTGCACAAATAAATAAACTACAACAAGAGTTACTACAAATGGGAACTCAAGGTCAAGCTCAGATTTCTTCAACTGAGTCGGATTTAATAGGGTTTGATTCATCTATAAATGCTCAATCCTCTACAATCGCTTCTGCTATTGATTTTGGCAGTGAAACTGTTACTATCGGAACCGAATTGTTGGATTTTGCTCGTCAGGGAGGTTTCTTCAAACTTCTTAGATATTTACCAACTGCACGAACAGCAATTAATTCCGGAAATAATGCAATTTCTACTTCAGAAGAAACTTCAGCCCTTCAATCTGAGGCTCTAAATACAAATAATGCTAGTAAATCTACTGCTTCCGGTTTTAAAGTTCAACTTGAAGCTAAAACCGGTGTTGCTGCTTCTCCTGTTTCAGGTGGGGAGTCCGGTTCAAGAGAAAATTCTGATACTGATAATTCTACAACCGAAAAGTCATCAAATAAATCAACAACCAGCAATGATAATACCGATTTATCCAATAATCAGAACGCAAGTTTAGATGAAATATTGAAAAGAAAAATCAGACAAGGAGAATATGTTGACGGTGCTAATGTTTAAGGCTAGAGATTGCATCTTTGATATTCTCTGCTTTATAAATATAACTTCCCGCAACAAGTGAATTTGCTCCAAATTTTGTGCAGATTTTACCAGTTTTAGCGTTTATTCCTCCGTCAACTTGGATATATAAATTTTCTGGTGCGTGTTGCTTGATTAGCTTAATTTTTTCTGCACAATCTTCCATAAACTTTTGACCGCCAAAACCAGGTTCTACTGTCATAACTAAGACTAAATCCAAGTCTTGTAAAAATTCTAAAATTTCTTCCGGTTGAGTTTTGGGCTTAATTGATAAACCGGCTTTAACTCCTAGTTCCTTAATTTCAGAAATTAAATTTTTTATATTTTCTTTTTTGACTGCTTCGTAGTGGAATGTCAAAATGTCTGCTCCCGCATTTGCAAAATCCTTGATATATTTTTCTGGATTCTCAATCATCAAATGGACATCGAGCGGTAGTTTTGTAACTTTTTTTATTGATTTAATAACCGGAATTCCAATTGTAATATTGGGAACAAAGTGTCCGTCCATAACGTCCACATGAATCCAGTCTGCACCATTATTTTCAACGAGTTGAATATCTCGTTCAAGATTTGCAAAATCAGCGGATAAAATGGATGGAGAAACGATAATTTTTGTCATTTTAGATAATTCCTAATTTTTTACATGCAGAATAAGCACATTTTTGTTCGGCTTCTTTTTTAGAAAGTCCTCTTTCTACAGCAAGGACTTCATCATTATATTTTACTTCGATTTCAAATTCTTTTTTGTGTTCAGGTCCTAATTCTCTTAGAACGGTATAAACAGGTGTGTTTTTTGTTTTTCCTTGAGTATATTCTTGCAAAATTGCTTTTGCGTTGAATTTTTCAAAGTGGTCTTTTACATCATTTATATACGGTGTAAAAGTTTTTGCGATATATGCTTCTAATTCTTTGTATTTACCGTCAAGATAATATGCTCCAAGTGTTGCCTCAAAAGCACAGGCACAGATAGAATTTAGTTTTCTGCAACCTTGTTTTTCTTCGTGTTTACTCATTATGATGAGGTCTTGTAAGCCGTTTTTCTTTGCAATATCCGCAAGCGTGTTATCTGAAACAACAATACTTCTAATTTTAGATAACTGACCTTCTTGAAAATTGGGGAACATTTTAAATAAGACGTCTGAAATTGTTAATTTTAGAACGGCATCTCCCAAAAATTCTAATCTTTCATAGCATTCGTTGTATGGCAAATCTTTTTCTTTTGTAAAAGAAGAATGTGTTAATGCGTATCTATAAGCATCTTTTGTAATTGTTTCAATTCCAAAAATATCTGCAACAGATTTCATTAGAACAATCCTTTCACAAAATTAGATAATGTATGAATCCATTCTGTTTGGAATACAAAGCATTTGCAGAAATAGTACATAATAGGAATTGTTAAAATAAAACTATCTGTTCTATCTAAAAATCCGCCGTGTCCCGGAAGGCTATTTCCTGAATCTTTAACGCCTGCATCTCTTTTAATCAAAGATTCACAAAGGTCGCCTATTTGTGCAAAAATAGTAGAAATTAAACCTGCACAAACTGCAACGTACCAGTGAATATCGATTAATAATAGAGTTTTCAGGTATATCCAAATAACTAAAGCACCTAAAACAGCAAAGAACATTCCACCAAGTGAACCTTCAATTGTTTTATTTGGGCTAATTACCGGAGCCAGTTTATGTTTGCCGAATTTTGTCCCTATATAATACGCTCCAACATCTGTTAACAAAATAGATGTAAACATCAAAACAACAAATGCCAGACCGCTATCATATTTAGCACAAGATAAATCTCTTAAAAAGATTAAATGAAGCGGAAACCATCCGCAATATACCATACCAAGAAGTGTTGTTGCAACATTGGCAATGTAAGGTTGACGACCTCTAAACAGAACCCACATAAATGAGCACATTGCACAAATAGTAAGAGTTATTGCTACAAGGTCAAATCTTTTGAAATATACTACGGATGCTAAAATCGCTTCTGTAAAATAGATGACTTTTAAACTTGGATAAAAACCTTTGTGGTTTAGCATTTTAACGTATTCTTTTGAACCAAAAAATAGCATAACGGCAAGCATGCATAATAATGCTAAATCTCCCCAAATAATGCATAACATTACAAGAGTTCCCATTGCAAATCCTGTGAGCATTCTTGTTGCGTTTTTATTCAAGCCTAAATTAATCATTATACTGTCATAACCTCTTTTTCTTTAACAGATACTGCACTATCAATATTTGCAGTGTATTTGTTTGTTAATTTTTGAATTTTATCTTGATTATCTTTTACCATATCTTCTGGAAGATTTTCACTTTTTTCAAGTTTTTTAAGGTTGTCAGTCATATCACGACGAATATTTCTAACCGCAACTTTAGCATCTTCACCAAGTTTTTTTACATCTTTAGCAATTTCTTTTCTTCTATCTTCTGTTAGAGGAGGGAAAGGAAGTCTGATACAGATACCATCGCTATTAGGAGTGATACCGATTTCAGCTTTAATAATTGCTTTTTCAATTTCTTTCATAATTGTCTTGTCATAAGGTGTAATAACAAGAGTTGTACCATCTTGAACTGATACTTGAGACATTTGTCTTAGTGGAGTAGGAGCTCCATAATATTCAACAAGAACTTTGTCCAAGATTCCAGGGTTTGCTCTACCAGAACGGATAGAACCAAATTCTTTTTGAAGCTGTGCTACAGCTTTTTCCATTTTTTCTTCTCCGAATAAAAATAATTCATCTAAAGATTCTGACATTTCTTACCTCTTTCGTCTGTCTATTTACTAATTAATATATGTTCCTATTTCTTGACCATTTAGGACTTCTTTAATTCCATCTTGTTTTTTGAAATCAAATACAACAATTGGAATATTGTTTTGTTTACACAATGCACAAGCTGATGTGTCCATAACTTTCAAACCATTTTTGATAATGTCATCAT
>CALAWF010000058.1 GCA_937894665.1 uncultured bacterium
TCCTGTTTCTTTGAAACCGGCTGTGATTATACAAATACCTTGGATTCCTTTTTCGTGGCATTGATCAATTGTTGATAATACGAATTTAGCATTAACAACGATGATAGCTAAATCAACTTCGCCAGGAACTTCTAAAACAGAAGTGTATGCTTGCAAGCCTTCAATAACTCCACCTTTTGGGTTTACAGGATAAATATTTCCATTGAATTTGTATTCCTGTAATCTTTTCATAATATCAGAACCGATTGTGTGTTCTTTGGTAGAAGCACCAATAACCGCAATTGATTTCGGTTTCATAATTTTGTCTAAAATACTCATTTTTCGTCCTTTCTTTTTCCGTGAGTTTTATTATCTTAGATTGTCTTTTCAAAACTTTTATTTGGCATTGAAGAAAGTTTTCTAAAATTCTTCATTGCATCGTTTACTGCTTCATTCAAGATTGGGAATTTTTGCAAGAAATCATGAATTAAAACAGTGTATTTTTCTTTTGGTGAATTTGGATTTTGAGAAACGATAGATAAAAATTTGTTATCTTGTACGTTTTTAATTTCCAAATCATAAGGTTTCTTTGAAATATCAACACCTTCCAAAATCTTATCAAGTTGTTGTCTAATTTTAGGGGCTACGTTATCAGAAATTTTGATAGCTCCGGTGAAAGATTGTTGATTAAAATTGTTTGAGATAGTTTGTACTTGCATAATTTTATCCTCTTTTTACGAATACCCGTTTACAATCCACTCTCTCACTCTCAATTTAGCACCAAGACTTTCTGCTATTTCTCTACATTTTTCAACATCAAGTCTTCTGCCTTTGTAACCGTCAACAATTGAGGCTACAGTTTCAATTCCTGCATCTGCAGAACATTTAATAAACTTTTTCACTTCATCATAAGCATTTTCAAATTTTGGTTGAGATAATTCGTCGTATTCTTCTGAATTTGAAGCGTTTAAACTAACTGAAAATTCATCAACCAATCCAACCAATTCAGGAACAACATTTTTCTTATAGATAAAGTTTGCATGCCCGTTTGTGTTTACTCTAATTTTAATTTCCGGATAAGTTTCTTTTATATACTTAGCGACTTGTCTTAGAATCTCAAATTTAAGCATTGGTTCACCATAACCGCAAAAGATAACTTCAGAAGACAAATTAAACTTTTTCAATTGTTCAATTACATCCTCAGAAGTAAAATCTTCGCTATCTAACCATAATTCTTGACCGCAAACATCGTCCTTATCTTGACGTAAGCAAAAAATACATTCGTTAGTACAACGATTTGTCAGATTTATGTATATTTTTTTATCCAGTTCGTAAACTAAAATATTAGACATGTCCTATCCTTCAACATCAATATTATCGTACGCACAAAGTTATTTTACAAGTAGATAAATATTAAAACTTTCTTAAGGTTAGGATTTGGAAAGGCATTTTGACAAGGTTTTAAAATAAAAATATTACAATATGTAACAAATATATATTTATTATATAGAATTAAGCAATTTATTATTACAAAAATTGTTTATTATAATGTAACGAGGTACAATTAGAATCATGGTTGAGAAGACTGAACAAAACTTAAAATTAATTAAAGAAGCCATCGAGACGAGAGAAAATGAAGTTTCTGAAAAACATCAGGCGACTCGACAAACAAATCCTATCCAACGGAAGTTGCTGGACTTTAGCCTGTCTAACAAAACCCGCAAATTTTCAGTAAAGGACCTGTTCACACGATAGGCACGAGTAGCACGGTTTTATGAGGACCGAAACGCACGATTTTAGTGCGGGTTGTGAAAGACCGAAAATAATTTTACTTCGTTACCCTCCCTTGGAGGGTAATTTTTTGTGTAAAAAAAGGTTACCACGGATAATCTTTGCTTATTTGCCATCCGTCCATCATAATTACAGCGGCACAAGCATCTCCAGGACCCCAATAGCCGGAACCGCTTGCCTTTTGATTACATCCCCCTAATCGAGTTCCCAATAATGTATTTCTATCGCCATTATTAATCCCTGCATTTAAGTTTCCCAACTTTCCTATGCCATAAGGCTTAAAAGTTGGGCTATCATCACCCGTAGAAAAAACAAAAGTAAAAATATCTTTTCCTATCATTGGTTTTTTAGGATTATTTATATATACACGAACTCTTGTTTCTTTCCCATATGTACCACCATATCTGGTAAAGGCATATCCTACAGGAGTACCCAATTTTGATATAACATAGTTTCCGTTCATATGAGAAATTTGAGTATTATGCAATGTGCAAAACAGATTTATATTTTGGCAAGGTTTAAAATTGGAACATAATTGAGCTCCAGTTGCTTTTGTATATGGCAAAATATAAGTTTCTACCCATTGTTGCAACTCATTTTCACCATAATAATCCCAACCG
>CALAWF010000059.1 GCA_937894665.1 uncultured bacterium
GAGATTTAAGAGTTTTAGCAGCAACACCAGTTCCTTCTCCGATTAAGCCCAACAAAACTTGTTCTGTACCAACAAAATTATGACCTAATCTTCGAGCTTCTTCCTGAGCAAGCATTATAACTTTAATTGCTTTTTCTGTAAAACGTTCGAACATTTTTTACTCCTATCTCTTCTTATAGAAAAATTATATACAAAAAACGAAAAAGTTTCAAGGTGTGAAGCGAATGTTAATACAAAACCGAGCAAAAATTATAAAATAAAATTACTTTAGACCTAAATCACGCAAAAAATGTTCATTATCAGACAAATCAAACAATTTTGACTCTTCAAAAGGGTCAATCACATCACCACAACGGAATAAATTATCCATAATCTGATTATGAGATAAATTTTCAGGATTAGAAAGAACCAACTTTGTAAAATTTTTCACATCAGTTTTTCTTTCATACAAATTAAGGGCATGCTTTGAAAGATTTTTTAAAAACGGATTTTCAGTTTTTTGAATCGGAGAAGATGCAAGAGAACACTTATTCTCCGCATTTTGAGCCTTCAATTGTTGAGCTAACTTTTTAAACATCACATCTCCCTTGCCAACAATATTATACATTATTATCCGAGGATTGCAAATTTTTATCCCCTTACACTCTTATTTTAAAAAGTTAAGAACTTGATTATAAAATATCTTTAAACTAGAATAAATATGCTGATTATAAACAGAAAAGAGGATAAAATGCTTGATATTAAATTGATTAGAGAGAATCCGGAAAAGATTAATGAACTTTTAAAAAGAAGAAATCCAGATTTATCAATAGACGAAGTGATTGCTATTGACGAAGAAAGAAGAAAAATTCAAACAAAAGCCGACGAATTAAGAGCGAAAAGAAAATCGGAATCTCAAAAAATCGGTTTGATGAAAAAAAATGGTGAAAACACCGATAAAATCCAAGAAGAAGTAAGATTTCTTGGAGATGAAATCAAAGAATTTGAAGAAAAACAAACAGAATTAGATGCAAAACAAAGAGATATTTTATTGCACATTCCGAACATTCCAGATGAAACAACTCCAATCGGAGCATCTGATGCTGATAACGTAGAAGTTTACAAATGGGGCGAACCAAGAAAATTCGATTTTGAATTCAAAGCTCACTGGGATTTATGCGAAGAAAAAAATCTTGTAGATTTCGAACGTGGTGTTAAATTATCTCAAAGCAGATTTACTTTATACAGAGGAAAAGGCTCAAGATTAGAAAGAGCTATCATCAACTTCTTCCTTGATTACCACACAGAACAACAAGGTTATGAAGAAATCCTACCTCCATTTATGGCAAACTCTGCAACAATGACAGGTACAGGACAACTTCCAAAATTCGCAGAAGACATGTACAAATGCGAAAACGAAGATTTGTACTTAATTCCAACAGCAGAAGTTCCTGTTACAAATATCTACTCAGGAGAAATTTTATCAGAAGAAGATTTGCCTAAATACATGACAGCTTACACTCCATGTTTTAGACGGGAAGCAGGTTCTGCAGGTAAAGATACAAGAGGTTTAATCAGAGTTCACCAATTCAACAAAGTTGAACTTGTAAAACTTTGTACTCCGGAAACAAGTAAAGATGAACACGAAAAATTAACAGAAGATGCAGAAAAAATGTTGCAACTTCTTGAACTTCCATACAGAAGAGAAGCATTATCAACAGGAGATATTGGATTCTCTGCTAACAAATGTTGGGATTTGGAAGTTTGGATGCCTTCATATAATGCTTACAAAGAAATTTCTAGTTGTTCAAACTATGGCGACTACCAAGCAAGAAGAGCAAACATCCGCTACAAAGAAAAAGCAACCGGCAAAACAAGATTTGTTCACACAATTAACGGTTCAGGTCTTGCAGTTGGCAGAACGTTTGCTGCTATCGTTGAAAACTATCAACAAGCAGATGGAACAATTATCATTCCTGAAGTATTAAGAAAATACACAGGATTTGATAAAATCTAAAAAAGTTAAAATATACAAAAAAGAACGAACAATTAAATTGTTCGTTCTTTTTTAATACATTATTAAATCTCGCTAAACTAGCAGCATTTAACAAATTTATCCATTTTTGAATCAAAATCAGATGCAAGAACATCAACTTGAGCAGCTTGCGATCTGCCATTTTCAATCATATCAAGTTTAATCTTGTTTCTGCTTGCATCATCAACCACATCAACAAGTCGATTTAAGAAATTAGAAATAGATTCATGCTTTCTCATTTCTACTTCAATTTTTCCTGCAATATATGCTTTAAGTCTATCTTGATCTCTTGATTCATATGGGCTATGAGTTCTTATAAGAGATGTACTTGTCGGCGATCCATCAAGATAATGAATATATTTTTCACACGAAATAAAATCGCCCAATTTACCACTTTTTTTCAACCCGCTTGAAATCAAATCACTTGCATTTGGGGTCATCTTAAAAGCTGTAAATCTAGGTGAATTCACATTATTAGTAACTTGCATTTTATCTCCTTTTAGAGTTTCAAAACTTGTAAACGAAAAATTTGATAGGGTCTAAATAATTTATTTACAAAAATTTATATTACATAAGTAGCAATTTGTCAAATAATTTGTAAATAAAATTTACAATAAAAGAAATTTTCCTTTTATCTTTAAATATCTTAAACAATATGTTATAATTATAAATAGAATAGCATTTATAGGTAAAAAAAAGATGAGTGAATTTCCATTTGAGCTGGATGATTTCCAAAAAGAAGCGTGTGAAATTATTGATAACGGAGAGAGTGTTGTTGTTTGTGCCCCAACAGGTGCAGGTAAAACTGTAATTGCCCAGCACGCAATCAACAATGCCCTAAAACAAGGCTGTAGAATTTTTTATACAACCCCACTAAAAGCATTATCAAATCAAAAATTTTATGATTTTTGCGAACAGTACGGTTCAGATAAAGTGGGGCTTCTTACCGGAGACACCTCGATTAACAGAGCGGCTCAAATCGTCATTATGACAACAGAAGTTTTTAGAAATATGCTATATGGCACAAACTTTGGAGCAGTTGCCGACAATTTGAAAGATGTTCGCTATGTTGTCCTTGACGAAGTTCACTATATGAATGATGAACAAAGAGGGACAGTTTGGGAAGAAAGTATAATTTACTGCCCTACAAATATTCAAATTATCGCTCTATCTGCAACAGTTGCAAACTGTGATGAACTAACAAATTGGATTAACACCGTTCATTCAAAAACCAAACTTGTTAATACCGATTTCAGACCGGTACCGTTGAGATTTTTCTATTTTGATAGTTCTCAACCTTATAAATTGCTTCCACTCCTAACTCCGGATGGAAAGCTCAATAACAAAATTAAGCCTGAAAAACCTCAGTGGGCAAGAGGGAAAGACAGGCGTAAAAAAACATACGTTAAACAAATCATACAAAATTTGGCAGATAATGACATGTTACCTGCAATATATTTCACATTCTCAAGAAAAAAATGTGATGAACAAATGGAAAAATGTTCCGGACTTGGATTGAATACAAGAAAAGAGCAAGAAGAAATCAAAGCATTTATTGATGAATTTATTGTAGAGAACCCGCACCTTTACGGAAATAAGCATATTGAATACTTAATCCAAGGTGTAGCTTCTCACCATGCTGGACTATTACCGGCATGGAAAAACTTGGTAGAAAAACTTTTCCAAAAAGGACTTATCAAAGTTGTATTTGCAACAGAAACCCTTGCCGCAGGTATCAATATGCCGGCAAGATCAACTGTTATAAGTTCAACAAGCAAAAGAACCGACTCCGGACACAGAATGCTTACTGCAAATGAATTTTTACAAATGTCCGGTAGAGCTGGACGTCGAGGAATGGATGAAGTCGGTTATGTTACAGTTGTTGGAACACCGTTCCAAACTCCAGATGAAGTAGCAGAACTTGTTCTAAGTGATTCTAACCCTCTTGAAAGTAAGTTTTCTCCAAGCTATTCAATGGTTCTAAACCTACTACAAAGATTTAACCTTGAAGAATCAAAAGAACTTATCCTAAAGAGTTTCGGCTACTATTCATCTGATTACAGATTAAAACCAATATTATTCCAATTGGAGCAATATGACAAAGAAATTGAAGAACGCTCTTTTGTTTGCCCAAGCAAATTGTCTGATGATAAAATGCTCGAATACGACAAATTAAGATTTTTGTATGTTCAAAATAGGCAAACCTATAAAAAAATTGTTAAACAAGAAAAATCAAAACATCGTCCACTTTCACCGGAAGTTATTGAATTTGGAAAAAGAAATAAAGAAGAATTGCACAAACTTCAACAGTTTGCCTGCGATAACTGCAAAGTTTATAAAAAACACTCAAAAAATCTCGAAGTGCTAAAACGAATTGATTCCAAAAAGAAAAAATTACTCAAAGAAATTGAAAAACAAAAAGATATATACTGGAATAAATTTATGGCACACCGTGCGGTGTTAAAAGAATACGGATATATTCAAAACGATTACCCTACAGAAAAAGGAAAAACAACTTCTCAAATTCGTTCTGAAAATGAACTGTATTTAGCAGAAATTATTTTCTCAGGAGTTCTAGAAAACTTAACTCCATCACAACTAGCAGGAGTAATCTGTGCCTTAACAACAGAAGATTTGAGAATTGAAATTCCATATATTCCATTCTCAGAACCTGTTAGAAAAACGCTTAACCAAATCCGTAATATCAAACGTAAACTCGAAAAAGTTCAATCAAAATATGATATAGAAGCACCATTGTATATCAATCCATATTTCAGTTCTCTTATTGAACTCTGGGTTGAAGGAGCAGAATGGGAAACAGTTTCAGAACAAATTGAAATTGGCGAAGGCGATATTGTAAGAGCGTTCAAACGAGTTGTTGATGTTTTAAGACAATTAACAACTATTGATAATATCCCAGAATCATTGGTATTCACGGCAAGAGAGGCGATAGAAAAAATCCAACGCCCTCCGGTAGATGTTGATTAATACCATCTCTACCATGGATAATCCTTCGGAATTTTCCAACCGTTGAGCTGGATTAATTTAGTA
>CALAWF010000060.1 GCA_937894665.1 uncultured bacterium
TGTTTGTATTTTGGAAGAGATGGGTTGTATAACTAAAACTCCTGATGTGAGTGGAAGAAAAGTCTTTAAAATAGCGATAACTCAAAAAGGAAGAGAATTATATAGCAAAGTTCTTCCGGAAATCTTGAGAGTTTGGCTCGAAACTGTGGAAGGTGTTGATGAAAAAGAATTAGATGTTTTTTACAATGTTCTTTCTCAAATTAGAGAAAACTTAATATCGAAGGTAAATATACAATTATAATAAATGAGGTAAAATCTATGACGGAAAACAAAGATAAGATTAACGTTGCCCCTCGTTTTCCAAAGGGTAAAAAAAGAAAAAAAGAAGAAATTGAAATTTTAGCAAAAGCAAGATTGAAAAAAAGAAGACCAAAACTTACTAAAAAGCGAGTATTCATTCCTGCGATTGCCGCTGTTGTGCTTATTTTGTTAGGCTTTTATGCTGCAATTATGTCAACACATTACCAATCAACAGATGATGCTTTTGTAGAAGGTCGAATAATTTCAGTTGCTCCTCGAGTTTCCGGTCCGGTTGTTAACTTGCTTGTTGATGATAACCAACCGGTCAAAAAAGGTGATTTGCTTTTAGAAATTGACCCTAATGATTATCAAGTTAAATTGGATCAAGCAGAAGCTAAACTTGCAGAAGCTAAAGCACGTTTGAATGTGTCAAACCATGATGTTTCAAAAAATACATCCGATATGCACCAAGCATCAGATGATACCGCTTCCGCAATGTCAAAATTAGATTTTGCTCAAAAAGATTATAAACGTTATAACGATATGTACAAAACAGGTGTAGTATCAAAACAAGATTATGATAGAAGTTCTAAGGATTTAGACGTATCAAAGGCTAACTATCAATCTGCAAGTAATAGAACAAAAGCTATGAAATCAGAACTCGATTCTTCTATTGCTAAAACTCAAACGGTACAAGCTGAAATTCAAAGACTTGAAGCTGAAGTTGAACAAGCTAAATTGAATTTAAGCTATACAAAAATTTATGCTCCATCTGACGGTTTGATTTCTTCTCGTAGTGTTGAACAAGGTAACTATGTTCAAATAGGTCAACCATTGTTGGCAGTTGTACCAAGAAGAGTTTGGGTTGTTGCAAATTTCAAAGAAGGTCAATTGACCCACATGCAGCCTGGACAAAGAGTTTGGGTTAAAGTTGATACTTATCCTAATAAAAAATTCAAAGCTCACGTTGATAGTATTCAAAGAGCAACAGGTGCTAAATCCAGTTTGTTCCCACCTGAAAACGCAGTTGGTAGTTACGTAAAAATCGTTCAACGTGTTCCTGTAAAAATCGTATTTGATGAAGATTATTCAAAATTCAATATTGTTCCGGGAATGTCTGTTGTTCCGACTGTAAAAATAAAATAAACTATTCAGATATAAGATACAAAAAAGCGTAAGGAAATAAAACTTACGCTTTTTAATTTTAATAAATAATCGGATTATATCTTTTTCAAAATACAATATGCAACGGCTATAATGATTGATGCAAAAAATCCGTTCAAATAATTATCCATATGGAATTGTGGAAGAAAATATGCAATTCCGAATAACATACCAAAGTTTATAACAAGGTTAAACAATCCAAATGTAAATAGATTTATTGGAAATGTCAGTAATTTAACAATTGGCTTTATGAAAATATTGATAAGTGTAATAATTGCAGCAACAAGCATTGCGAACCAAAAACTATCAACTTTCAATCCTGGGAAATAGCATATTCCAATAATTATTAATGCGAATATAATCCATTTTATGATAAGTTTTTTCATTGTTATTTAATCCCCTGAATTCTTATTTGTCCATTTTCATCTTTAGAAAATTCCATTGGCTTTTGCAATGGCAAATCTTCTTTTTGTTTTAGATTGAAAGAAGTTGGCTTGTAATAAGGGTTAACGTTTTGGTTAATCTTTCCTTCTTCATAGTCAAGTTGAGCATCTTTTTTCGCTCTTTTTTCTTTGTATTCTTCCGGATGGTTTACAAAATCAAGAGTTTCTTGTTGTTCCATTTGTCTTTGCATCATTGGGTAGAAACTCATATTGCCAGCATTTGGAGCTTGGTAATAATAACTTGCGAATGCTCCATTTGTTGTTAATCCGATGAAACTTAAAATTGCTAATCCAAGTAATGTTTTTTTCATAAAAACTCCTTATCTTTTTAAGTGTATTTTATCACGTTTTCCGAGAAAAAATCAAATAATTTTGTACCTTTAGGTAATATTTCAAAAAAAAATTTTAGCTATTTTGCATAATGAAAGTTGTTAACAATATTTATATTATCTAAATATAATCCTCAACTCTTCTGATTGCTCAGCTGCCCTTGTTTTTTCAAATGAGGGCTTTTCTTTTTTATTTCTTAACATTATGCCTGATTTATTTTATTAGTGTATAATTAAAATACATTTATATATTATTTGAAAGGATACAGATGAGAGAATTAGTTGTTGAAAATCAAGAAGTATTGTTAATTCCGCAAGATTATAAATTTGCTAATAGAGGAAAAGTTACCGCTGTTAGAGCCGGTGATTTTACACTTGAACTTGAGTATGAACCGGAAAATATTTTGGTAAATACATATTGCGAGTTTTATACTCAAACTCCTCATGGAAAATTGTATTTTGATTCTTACGCTAAAGAAATTAATGGTAAAACTTTGATTATTGCAAGCCCGGCAAAACATAAATTCTTGCAAAGACGTCAATATACTCGTATCAAATTCCTTCACAATTTGAAATTGAATTTGGACGGCAATAGCTATGATATTTCAACTCTCGATATTTCTGCCGGTGGTATGAAATTCAAAACTGATTCTAACTTGAATATTGATGGCTCTTATGCTGTTTCAGTGCCTCTTTCTGATATTTTGACTCTTGATTGTGAATTCCAACCGATAAGAATTGAAAAAAGAACTGAAGAAGGCGGATATGCTGTATCCGGTCAATTCGTTTATAAATCTAGTCATGACAAAATGATTTTGACACAATTCTGTGCAAAACGTAGTGTTGAAATCAAGAATAAATAGGATTTTATGAGCTTAGTTAGATTACTTGAAACAAAAACTGTAAAAACTCTTTTTACAACACCTTCCCACTCTCAAAAAGGTGGCATTTACCAACCGTTAAAAGATATGTATAAAATTGACATATCCGAAACAGAGTGCCAAGATCCTCAAGAGGCATTGAGAATGGCACAAATGTGGGCAAGGTCTGTTTACCATACTTATTCAACAACTTTTTTAACTAACGGTTCAACGAGTGGTATAATTGCAGCAGTTTTATCTTGTACTCAAGTTGGGGACAAAGTCTTAATTGCATCAAATTCGCACCCATGCCATTTCAATGCTGTAAGATTGGCTGGAGCAAGAGCATTGACCTATGACTTAGAAATTGATCCGGAATGGGGTGTTCCATTAGAAACTAAGCCGGAAGTTATTGAATACTATTTGAGTAGATACAATATTAGAACGGTTATTATTACTTCTCCAACTTACGAGGGGATAATCTCTGATATAGAAGAAATCAAGGCTGTTTGCGAAAGATATGATGCGTTTTTAATTGTAGATGAAGCTCATGGTGCATTGTATCCGTTCTCTGATAAATTGCCGTTGTCAGCTGTAAATGTTGCAGATTTTACTGTTCAATCTTTACATAAAACGGCTGGAGGTTTAAATCCAACTGCACTGTTGCATTGCAATTGTGAAATTGATGTTGAACCTGCTTTGAATATGTTTATGACCACATCTCCGTCTTATCCTTTACTAGCTTCTATTGAAGCTAATATTGAGTACTTGGATTCTAGAGAAGGAAGAAAAGAAATTGACAATTTGATTACACGTTTAGATAAAATGAGAGAAAAATGTCGTGGTTGTGAGTTCTTTGGAGATGACCCTACAAAAGTTTTAATTAAAGTTCCTGGAATTTCTGGCTATGAATTGTCAGAAATGTTGTACGAAGATTTTGATATAGAAGACGAAAAGACGAATGACAAATCTACAATGTTGCTTTGTGGAATAGGAACTGATAACAGAAAATTAGATAGATTGCAACATGTTTTGTCTAAATTATAGGAGCAAATATATGTTGAAGCTCAATTATAGATTGAAAAACAGGGGACTCCTTAAAGGAAGTTGTAGCCGATATTTAGTGGATGGCACCCGCTTGTTCCATTGTGGAGAAATAAAGTTAAATAAATGTCATCCTGAACTAGTTTCAGCATTTCAAGCTGAACGCACAGCAAAATACCCTCTCCTTGAGGAGAGGGATAGGGTGAGGTGTTTAACTGAACAAGAAAAGTCAGAGATTCTTCGTTCAAGTTCTACCGATGTGTTACAATCCGACGGCTTATCACTCAGAATGACGAATGTGTTTGATAATCATAACAAATGTCGTCATCCTGAGCGAAGCGAAGGATCTTTAGCTGGCGGTCTTAGGATTACCCCCTCTCCAAGGGAAGAGGGGGTAGGGGAGAGGGTTTTTCCTTTTGCTAAGATAAAGCCCCTGAAACGCATAATGCAAAAATCCGCATTCACACTTGCGGAAGTCCTAATAACCCTTGGCATAATTGGCGTAGTTGCTGCAATTACAATTCCTAGTTTAGTAACGAATTATCAAAAACATGTGGTAGAAACAAAATTAGCAAGATTCAATTCTACAATGAATCAGGCAATGCGTTTGTCTATGGCGGATAACGGAGACCCTGATAGTTGGGTCGAAAGATATCATACATATTCCTATGCTGAAACTTTGGAGTTTGTGAATACATATTTTCTTCCTTATATGAACATTCTAAAAATGCAATCTAATTCTATTAAAAATGGGCTAGATATAATTTTGTTAGATGGTTCAATGTTTCAATTTTCAATTGATGTTGATGGTGCAGATATAATATATTATATCAATGGAAAAAGAGAAATAAATTCTCGTAATAGTTTCTCATTCCAATTTTCAAAGCGTATAGATTGGTCAACTAAAGAGGTAAACAGTTCTAATTTTATAGAACCATATATTTTAAATTGGGATGGTAATATTTCTCATCTTACCTCTTCTGGGATATTTCGAGCTTGTAAAAAAGGTTGTACAAATTGTGGTTATTGTACGAAACTAATCCAGCTCAACGGTTGGAAAATCCCAAAAGATTATCCTTGGTAAATTATAAATAATTTGCCAAAATATTTTTAACATAATTCTGAGTTTCTTTGTATGGTGGAACCCCGGAATATTTATCAACGGCATTCGGTCCTGCATTATATGCTGCGAGTGCCAAAATTACGTTTCCGTTATATTTGTTTAACATTGATTTTAGGTATTTAACCCCGCCTTCAACATTTTGAGTCGCATTATATGGGTCTTTAACTCCTAAAGATTTTGCAGTTGATGGCATAAGTTGCATTAAACCCATTGCACCTGTTTTAGATGTTGCGTTTGGGTTAAATCCTGATTCTTGTTTGATTAGAGCTTGAACAAGTTTTTCATCAACTCCATGACGTTGTGCAACTTGGTTAATCATTCCCAAAAGTTGAGATTTACTTGTGATATTTGAACTTGTTTTTGAATAATTCCTTCTTGCATCATTAACTTCGTTGATTGCATTCATCAAGATTTTATTGTTCATCAAGTTGCTAGTATCAATGTCGTCATTACCTGAATAGATATTCCCATTAACATTCATTGATTGAGGGTTCAGAAGTAGAGAACCAAAATTTGCTTGGGTTGCACTAGATAATACCTTTTCAAAAGATTGAACATTATTCGCTCCAGGAGGATAGATTGTATCCAATGGACTATTATTCACATTTTGATTAGGGTTTAATTGACGATTCATGCTGTTAACGTACTTATTAATTTGAGAAGTACGTTGCATTGCTGCTTGCTTCCCGCCAGAATTTAACAAATTTTGTATCATTTCAGAGAACATGCTCTTATACTACCTCCCATATACACTATTATTCTACTCAATTGATGAAAATAATGTATCCTCCACATGATTTAATGATTGTATAAAATTTGTCAACTTTAATAGTAAGAATATTTAAGATTTTATCTCTGCCAATTTTCTAGTCAGCTCTTTTCTCCTTCCCCTTGAGGGGAAGGTCGGGATGAGGTGGACACTTTTGCAAATTTCTATTTCAATTCTGCAATGTCATAGTTCTCTATTATTTGTGCAGTTTGAGATCCTTCGCTTCGCTCAGGATGACGTAATTTGTTAGATTTGAGTTCTCTATGACCTTACTTAATCAACATGCAATCACCGTATGAGAAAAATCTATATTTGTTTTTGATTGCTTCTGCGTAGGCTTTGAAAATAAATTCTTTCCCTGCCAAAGCACTAACTAACATCAATAATGTTGATTTTGGTAAATGGAAATTGGTTATCAAATTATCTATCACTTTAAATTCGTATGGCGGATAAATGAATAACTCAGAATGGTCATGGCATGCTTTTATACATCCGTATTTTTGATAAGCCGTTTCAAGTGTGCGAACCGTTGTTGTTCCTACTGCCGTAATTTTCTTCCCTTGTGCTTTTGCTTCGTTAATTTTTCTTGCTGTTTCTTCGCTAATTGAAAATGTTTCAGAGTGCATTTTATGTTCTAGAATATTTTCGCATTTCACAGGTCTAAATGTACCAAGTCCGACATTTAGAGTAACGTATGCAATATCTACACCTTTGTCTTTCAATTTTTGTAGAATTTCTTTTGTAAAGTGTAATCCTGCTGTTGGAGCAGCTACAGAACCTTCATCTCTTGCGTAAACAGTTTGGTATCTTTCTCTATCAAATTGTTTTAGTTCGTCGCTTGTTAATTTTCTTTCAATGTATGGAGGAAGCGGAATATTCCCGATTTTGTGCAAAATTTCAATCAAATCTCCATCATAAATGAGTTCTACCAGCCATTCCCCATCATCTTCAAGACGTTTTATCGGTTTTATGCTTAATTCATCACTAATTTTGATTACGGTATCAGGTTTAACTCTTTTAGACGGTTTAATTAAAGCCGCCCAAGTTTTTCCATCTGTTTGAACATTATTACATTCTGTAGAAATTGTATTATCGTCTTGAGCTTTATTAAGTAAGAATACTTCAATTTTTGCCCCTGTATCCTTATGTCCATATAGTCTGGCAGGTAACACTTTTGTATCATTCAAAACGAGTAAAGTGTCTTTATCTATATAATCCACAATGTCGAAAAAATGCTTGTGTTCAATGGTTTGTTCTTTTCTATTAAGGACAAGCATTTTTGAATTTTCTCTTTTATCTGCCGGCATTTGTGCAATAAGTTCTTCCGGTAATTCGTAATCGAATTCTGATATATTCATTATTTTCTCTTTCTTTTATTAGCTATTCTTTCTAAATCTATTATACATAAAACAACTCCAATTATCTTTCAAATTGGAGCTGTTTAAATATTTTCGTGTTTATTTAATTATTTTTTATCGTTTACTTTTTTCGCATTTTTTAGTTCTGTATCAGAAACTCCATTTTTTCTTCTTTCTTCTTCAACTTCAAGTTGTTTGTTGATAAGAATTGTTTGAAGAATTTGGATAATGTTACTTGTAATTAAGTATAACAATACACCTGCCGGAATTGGGATTATCACAAATGTTGCAATAATCATCAATGGCATAAATGTTCCCATTGATTTTTGCAATGCTTGTTGGGTTGGGTCAGAAGATTCTGTTTTTGTCATAGACATCATAATCTTTTGAGAAATGAACATTGTAACTGCAAACAATAAAATTAGAACAATTACATCCCAGTGAAGAGTTTTGTTAACCGGAACAGTTGGAACTGTTGCTTTTAAAACTCCTCCATCTCTAACAAATGAAATTGTTTCATTTTCTCTAATGTTGCTGTTTGTAACTGTCAAATCAGCTTTTTCGATTTTGTCTTGTTGGCTGAATTTTAACTTGATATGATCAAGACTTACTGCTAAGTCAATATCTTTTCCCGGTTCAATTTCACCTTGAACTTCAACACCTTGAGTTGGGTCTGTAATTTTTACGTTTTTAATAACTTCTCCAGGGAGATATACTGTTGCAGTATTCCCAAGAACAAGTTTGTCATTTTTATCAATTCCAAGAATTCCATTGTTTGAAATTCCTGCAGTTGCTTTCATTGTTGTTGCCAAGCTTTTAATGAATAAGAAATGTTGATCTCCTGCAACTTGAATAAACTGTGGGCTAATCAATGCGGAATACAACAAAATGAATATTGGCATTTGAATAAGTAATGGTAAGCATCCGCCCATTGGATTGAATTTGTGTTCTTTGTAGAATTCCATCATTTTTTGTTGCATAACTTGCGGATTGCTTTGGTATCTATCTTGAATAGCTTTCATTTTTGGCTGCAATGATTGCATCATTTTCATAGAACGTTGTTGTTGAACGTTCAAATGCCACATTGCAAGTCTAACAATAATAGTTAATAAAATGATTGCTAAACCGTAGTTTCCTACGAAATGAGCTAACAAGCTCAAAAATTTTATTGTGTATGAAATAAAATCCACTTTCTCTATCCCTCATCTAATTTAAT
>CALAWF010000061.1 GCA_937894665.1 uncultured bacterium
TTTTCGGTTCTACTTTTTCTTTTTTCGTCGAAATAAAAAAGAAAAAGTGAACATTGAAATCGTCGGCTTAGTAAAGCCGAGCTACGTAATTATCCGAACGCCTAAGCTAGAGATCCTAAACGAGTTTAGGATGACAAGTTTGTTCAGTGAAATGGATTTTTATTAAACTTTCTTTAACCAATTTACAAAAACTCCATTATGAGATAAAATAAAGACATGGAAAATATAAGTTTAAATGAGAAGATTAACGAATTAGTCGTTAAAATGGCTAAAGAGCCTAAAAATGTTGAAAATTACCATGCTTTGTCTGAGCTTTATATGCAAGAACAAAATTATGACAAGGTTATGTCTGTCTTGGATAGTTTGCTTGCAATTAAGCCTGATGATGTTCAAGCACTTGTTGGTATGGGGACAATGTGGTTTTATGAACGTGATTTTAGAAAATCATTGTCCTATTACAACCGTGCGTTAGACGTAAATCCTAAAAATTTCTTGATTTACTATAACATCGGTAATGTTTTTGCAGAATGGAAAAACTTCTCAAAGGCTTTATTTTATTATAATCGTGCAATTGATTTGAATTCCTCTAATCCTGAAATTTATAACGCAATTGCTCTTTTGTACCAAGATATTGAAGATTATGTTGAAGCTAAGGCTTATTATGAAAAAGCTCTATCTTTAGACCCTGATAACGTTGGGGCTATGATTGATATGGGAAATGTTTGTTTCAAATTGTATGATTATGAAACTGCATTAAAGTTATTCAAAAAAGTTTTTGTGCTTAACCCTGATAATGAGTTGGTTGCTGTTTGTATTGCGAATGCTTTGACCTTAATGAAGGAAAAAGACGAGGCTTACAAATATTTTGAACAAGCTCTATCAATGACTGAAGATAAATATTCTATTTATATTTGTTATGCAATTTCAAAAACTGAATTTAAAGAGTTTGACAAAGCTGAAAAACTTTATCAAACAGCAATTGAATTTGACCCTAAAAAATCAAACGCTTACCTTCTTTTAGCTAATTTGTATTCTAATCAAGGAAAACAAAAAGAGGCAATTGATTTTTATAGAAAAGCTCTCCATGTTGAGCCAAACAATCCTGAAACATATATGTTGTTAGGGAATGCTCATTATCTTGATAATGACATGGAACAAGCTATTCAATCTTATAGAGCATCAATCGCTTTAGCTCCTGAAAACGATGAATATAGACTTATTTACAGCCAAGTTATGGATGATTATGTGAAGTCTGTGAGAGGGGAAGTTTAAGATGTATAAATCAAAAAATCCAGCTAGTATCGGGGACAGAATTCTTTCGGTTGCCTCTTATGTTACTGCCGGATGGGTAGGATTAATTTATATGGTGATTTTGTATTTTATGAAAAAGCCGGCTTCTTTATTCCTTAGATTTAATATTTTTCAATCAATTTTTATATCATTCTTTTACTTTTTGTTGTGCATGATATTTGGCTTTATTTCAAACATCTTGTTGCAAATCCCGTTTGTAAATGCGTTAGTTTCATGGTTTATCTTGTTGTTTAACAGACCATTAATTTTTGAATATTCCGCAATACAATCAATTGTTACTGGCTTATTTATTTATATGTCAGTAATGGCATTGCTTGGTAAAATGCCAAGAGTGTATTGGGTTTCAAAGATTATTGATAAATCTGTTCGATAAGATTGATTTTTTAGATTGAAAAACTTTATTTCTCTTTAAGGACGAGGAAACTATTATTGTGTATTGAACCTATTCCCTTATTTCCATGTTCCTTTTTCCTTTGAATCTACGCATCGACTTCAAATGTATTCTCTTTTCTTAACATCCTTAAAATTCAGTTGACATTTGGGCTTGGTTGATGTTTGATAGTAGTGTATTAGCCGAAATTTTCGTGCTGGATTTGACGGTTAGTATCATTTGTATAAGCAGGGATGCGACGCCCAAGCACCCTAATCAGCTTAGAGTAGGGCAAATTTGGTAAAATTAAAAGGAGAAATTATGCCAACTATTAACCAGCTAGTACGTTCTGAACGTCAAAAGCTAAAATCAAAAACTAAATCTCCAGCTTTGATGAATTGTCCTCAAAGACGTGGAGTTTGTACAAGGGTTTATACTACTACCCCTAAAAAACCAAACTCAGCACTTAGAAAAGTTGCCAGAGTTAGATTAACTAACGGATTTGAAGTTACTTCATATATCCCAGGTATTGGTCATAACCTTCAAGAACACAGTGTTGTTCTTATCCGTGGCGGTCGTGTTAAAGATTTACCAGGGGTTCGTTATCACATCGTTCGTGGTACTTTAGATACTGCAGGTGTTGCTAACAGAGCTCAAAGCAGATCTAAATACGGTGCAAAAAGAGATAAAAAGGGAGGTAAGAAGTAATGTCAAGACGTTCTAAACCTGCAAAAAGAGTTCCATTAGCTGATCCAGTTTATAATAGTGTTGATATTTCTAAATTCATCAACAGAATTATGAGACGTGGTAAAAAATCTCTTGCTGAAAGAATTTTCTACGCTACAATGGAAAGAATTAAAGAAAGAACAAATGAAGATCCAATCGAAATCTTCCAAAAAGCTATGACTAACGCAACTCCTTTATTAGAAGTTAAAGCTCGTCGTATCGGTGGTTCTACTTACCAAGTACCTATCGAAGTTAAAGCTGATAGAGGTTTCGCACTTTCTTCTTCTTGGTTGATTGAATCAGCTAAGAAAAGAGGCGGAAAATCATTTATTGATAAATTAACTAACGAATTAATCGACGCTTCAAACGGTCAAGGTTCTGCATGTAAAAAACGTGAAGATACCCACAAAATGGCTGAAGCTAACAAAGCATTTGCTCACTACAGATACTAATTTGTTGGTTCAAATATTTAAAAGTAAATCCACCTTCCATTATCGGGGGTGGATTTACTTTATTAATTTCTAATTACCTGAATATCGTGTTCCGGTGTTGTCGTTGTTTTTATGTGGTATTCTTCTTTTAGTGTCGCAAATACTGATGGATTGATAAATGTTGGCGGACAGTCTGCCATATAGATATTTTTAGCGTGATGTTTTTTGAGGGTGATAATATTTGAAATCGTCATAACATCACAATTAGTAAAAAATATATAAATATTTGGCAAATTTATTGGAATTTTTTCAAACAGCATATGTAAAACTTCTGCCGCAAACGGTAAAAAATTTCCCAGATTTATCGGCAAAATGTTCGGTCTTTCTTTTGTTTCCATAAAACTGATGCAAAATTCGTTTTCTTGAATTTTATTTAAAAAAGTTTTAAAGTATTCTTTTTGAAATTCCGAATATGTATTCATTCCGATTATGAATAATCGTTTTATTTTTCCTGTTTCCATCTTTGTTTTTATTGTTTCAAATTCTTCTATAATCGCATTAGGGCTATAACCCAATTCTACAGATGGTTTAATTTTTCCTGTTTTAAACCCTTTTGCTGAATTTGCGGATTTAATGAGTTCTGAAAAATCATTGTCTTCGATTTTAATTATTCCTTTTGGAACGATATAATCACTTGAAAATAATCGTCCTCGGTACAAATATTCGCTATTTTTCTTTGAGTTTTTGGTTAAAAGTATTGCACCGGGGAATGTTGCAAAATCGAGTATATTATTTTCTATTCTGTCCCCAAAATGTCCTTTAAGGTGAGGATATTTTTTGAACTTAGTAAGAGCATTTGCGAGTAACAACTCTGAATGCGTATAAACATCAAGATTTTGATTTTCTGTTTGTTTTAAAACTTCTTCAAGTTCCGAAAAATTACTTCCGGAAACGAGAATTGCTTTTCCTTTTTCTGTAGAATAAGATACTGTTGTTTTTTCTATATTTCCGAATTTATCCGTTAGTAATTTGCTGATTTTTAGAATCAATGCATTGTCTAATTCTGCGAGTTTTGAAGTATATTCTTCCACAATTTTTGCCGTTATTTTGTTGTGGTTAAATTCATTCAATGCTTTGAGAATTATGTAGAAACTATAATCTTCAAAAACGCCCATGTCATTAAGTTTGGCAAGGTGTAAACTCGTACTTTTTATAACTATTTCTAAAATATCAATTAAATTTCTCTTTTCAGATTGAATGTTGTTATATTTCTGTAATAACAAATTTTCACCGTAAGAAATCGCTTTTGATAATGATGTTTTATTATTAAATTGGATTTTTTCTTTTAAGTCAAAACAATTTGTGTTTTTTGTTTCGCATCTTTTTTTATAAGTTTGCTGAGTGTTTTTTAGCAAGAAATAATCTTTCATTGCAATTGTAAATAGCTGTTCTTCGTTAAATTCATTCACTGAAATAAGAGCAGATAAGTCATTTAGAATTTCTGTTTTAATAGAAGGATTATTTGCTCCAAGTTTTTCCAGTTTTAGCATATAAAAAGCTGTTTGTTTTAGAAAATACATCACAATTTCTTGTAATGCTGCGATATTTGGAGCCATTGAACATGCCCCTCTTGAGGTACATTCATTCTTTTCTTCACTTAGTTTTTCAAATTCATTGTTACTCATATTATTTAGTCCTGTTTAATGTTTTTCAAATAATCAATTATTATATCGGATTCATATATTTTATCTCCGGTATCTTCGTTATAGAGGAAAGGTACTTGATCTTTTCCCCCTATTGATAACAATCTAAGTGCATTATCGTTATTAATTGTGTCAAATTTGTGAAATTTAATTTCGTTTTTGTTCATAAAATCCATTACTTTTTGGCAAAATGGACATGTTTCTAAAATATATAAATCAAGCATGTTTTTTCCTCCCGAATTAAGTTAAAAAGAATTATGAATTTTTTAAATCCGCTGGTTGTGGAGTTTTTGATTATTGTTTTGCTAATTGCAAAATCTGGTTTTTTGTACTAATCTGTATTTATTATGAGTAAGAAGAATATATTATTTGTTTTTGGTACAAGACCGGAAGTAATCAAACTTGCTCCGGTTATTTTAGAGCTTAAAAAATATTCAGATAGATACAATGTTATAATTTGCAATACTGAACAGCAAAAAGAATTGTCAAATCAAACATTGAGTTATTTTAATTTGAAAGCAGATGTTAATCTTGATTGCATGCGTCCTAATCAAACACTTGTTGAAGTTCAATCAAGAATTTTAACCTCTTTAGATAAAGTTTTTGAAAATAATAAAGTTGATGCAACTATTGTTCAAGGTGATACAATGACTGTTTTGTGCGGTGCATTGACAAGTTTTTATAGAAAAATTCCTGTATTCCACGTTGAAGCAGGGCTTCGTTCTTACGATATTTATGAACCGTTTCCGGAAGAAGTTATGCGTCAGATGACATCTCGTGTTGCAGAACTTCATTTCGCTCCAACCGAGAAAAATAGAAATGCGTTGTTAAAAGAAGATATTGCAGATTCTAAAATTCATGTAACAGGCAATACGGTTATAGATGCATTGTA
>CALAWF010000062.1 GCA_937894665.1 uncultured bacterium
TCGTATTCACCTTTTCTAACTGCATCTTGCAATCCTGCTAAGGTTCCGCCAAATTTATTATTTAATGTTTTAATTCCTTTTTGTGCTCTGCGTAATAAGTTTACATCATCGACAATCATGTTTTTGTCGTTGTAAACTTTTCCGACTTTTTGAGAATCTATGTTGATTAACTTCATAGATCCTCCTCTTGAAAGATTTGATTTAGTTGGTATTTCTAAGTTAAATTTACCTTTATTGTTGTCAAAAACCATATCTCCTGGGTCAAGCATTGTGTCTTTTTGACCGGAGTGTTTGTTTTCAACAACATAGTGGTATGCAAATGCTTGGTTATCATCAACACCAAAAGTTTGAGCTAAGTCAATTTTGTTGCTTCCGGTTTTGAGTTGGTACACTCCATCGAAGCTATTTTGGGGGTATATTCTTTGCCCGATTGCATAATTATTGTTTTTATCCTGATTTACAGCATAAATTTCTAAGAATAAGTTTTGATGGTTTTCATCAAACGGATAAGAAAACTCATAAGTTTTAAAACCATCTTCTGATTTTGTAGGCTTAATGCCTTCAAACGATACCCCATTGCGTTTGCTATTTTTTACTTTGTCCTGATTTAAATCAAAATATACTTTCACACTACACTCCTTAGTTTCAATTATAACAATTCTAAAGAAAAATTTTTGTTACCGTGTCGGGCATTATTAAGAAAATTTTACAAAGTGGCTAATATTTCTATAAGCTTTGGTATTTTTTGAATATAATATGGAGTGTAATACTTACAATTAAAACTAATTGTAGAAATCAAGGAGAAAAGAATGCTAATGACTGAAATGAAGTGTGATATAAAAGATATTAACTTAGCAGAACAAGGTAAAAACCAAATTGATTGGGCTTTTAAAGATATGCCTGTATTGAAAAAAATCAGAGAAAGATTTATAAAAGAACAACCATTCAAAGGTTTAAAGTTGTCAGCTTGTGTTCACGTAACAAAAGAAACTGCTGCTCTTTGTACGGTAATGAAAGCAGGTGGAGCTGATGCTGTATTAGTTGCTTCTAACCCATTATCAACTCAAGATGATGTTGCAGCTGCTTTAGTAAAATATTATGAAATCCCTGTTTTTGCTGTTGCAGGTGAAACTGTAGAACAATACAAACAACACATTCAAGAAGCAATCAAGCATAATCCAGATATTATTATTGATGATGGTTGTGATATGGTTTCTACAATTCATGCTCAAAGGCCTGACTTGATTGGAAAAATTATCGGTTCAACAGAAGAAACTACAACCGGTATTATCAGACTGCAAGCTATGGAAGCTCAAGGTACTCTTGGATTCCCTGCTGTTGGTGTTAATACAAGTTTAACAAAACACTTATACGATAACCGTTATGGCACAGGTCAAAGTTCTTTTGATGGTGTTTTGAGAGCTGCAAATATTCTAATTGCCGGTAAAACAGTTGTTGTTTCCGGTTATGGTTGGTGCGGTAAAGGTGTTGCTTTAAGAGCAAAAGCATTAGGAGCTAATGTTATTGTTTGTGAAGTGGACCCTCTTAAAGCTCTTGAAGCTGCAATGGAAGGTTATAGAGTTATGCCTATTGAAAAAGCTGCTCTTGAAGGCGATTTATTCTTGACTGTAACTGGTGATAAACACGTAATTGATATTCAACACTTGTTATCAATGAAAGATGGAGCTTTCGTTGGTAATGTTGGACACTTCGATTGGGAAGTTAATGTTGCAGATTTGAAACCATATGCTAAAGAAATTAAACAAATTAGACCTAACTTAGAAGAATATGTTCTAAATAATGGTAAATCTTTGTATGTATTAGCTGAAGGTAGATTGGTTAACCTTGTTGCCGCAGAAGGACACCCTGCCAGTGTTATGGATATGAGTTTTGCTAACCAAGCATTGGGTATTGAATTCCTTGTTAAAAATAAAGGTAAATTAGAAAATAAATTATATACTCTTCCTCATGAAGTTGATGTTAAAATTGCTGAATTGAAACTTCAATCTATGGGTATAGAAATTGATACATTGACAAAGGAACAAGAAGAGTACTTAAATAGCTGGAATATTTAATCCGCTAATAGATTTCAACTCCGAAAAAATACAGCCACTGAATTTAATTTCAATGGCTGTTAATTTTATCTTAATTAAATTATTGTTGTTCTTTTTTATTTTCAATAATTGAAGAAATAAAGGCGGCAACAATAAATACTAATCCAATTAGACCTGTTACAACTTCCGGTATTTCTTTAACTGTCGTGATAAGCATTATTATTGCTAATGCTCCAATTGCCCAGTGAGCTCCATGCTCAAGGTATTTGAATTTTGCAAGGGTTTTGGTTTCAACAAGCATAATTGTTAATGATCTAACAAACATTGCCCCAATTGCAAGCCCGATTGTAATAATGATTACGTCATTGCTCAATGCAAAAGCTCCAAGAACTCCGTCTAAAGAAAAAGAGGCATCAATAAGTTCAAGATATATGAAACTAATCAATCCTGTGCATTTAATAGCGTTTGTTGCACATTTTGCAGCTCGCATTTCTTCATGCTTTTCAAGATAATGTGCAACTCCATCTATGGCTAAGAATGTGATAATTCCTGCGATACCAGAAAGAGTAACTGAATGCTTAATTTCTGCCGGCATGAATGATTGTAAAATAATAATTGTAACTAGGGATATAATTATTTCGATTCCTTTTATGTGGTCTAAGTGAGAAAGAGGTGCTTCAATTGGAGTAATCCAATGTACATCTTTTTCGTGATTGAAAAAGTAATTCAAGAATAACATTATTAAGAATAATCCACCAAAAGTTACAATTGGTGCATGAGTCAAATGCAAATAATGGGCATATTTATCGGGATCGGTAAGTGCAATATTTGTAACTGTAAACATATCTAATTTTGCAAATATTGCAACGACTAAGATTGGGAATAAAAATCTCATTCCAAATACGGCAATTGCAATACCCCAAGTTAAAAATCTATGCCTCCAAATTTCTGACATGTGTTCCAGTTTCATTGCATTAACAACTGCGTTATCGAATGATAAACTTGTTTCAAGAACTGCAAGAATTATTACAATAAATACTGATACTAATCCTGCTCCAGAGTGAACATGTTCACCCCAAAGGTAGGCTGTAATAACTCCAAATACCGTTAAAAAATATGACCCGATAAAATATTTATGAAGGTTCATTTATATCCTCTTTCTTTTTAGCTTCTAACCTCTATAATTCTAACATTTTAGGTAATAAATACATCGTATAAAAAGACTATGGATATAAAAAGGGACAATTCTTTTAAAGAATTGTCCCTTAAAATTTTATAAATACTTAATACTAATTCATATCGCTTACGCTAGGAACATAGTATTGGAATGTGTCTGGTCCATTTTCAGGAAATACCAAGAAGAACGGTTGGTTTTGTCTGATAACACCAGCTCTTCCTTTGTAAACAGCAGGAAATTCTTTTGTGATAGGTAAACTATCTTCTTGGAAGTTAACATAACTTACCGGAATGAATACGAATCCGCCGTTTTGAGGAACTACTTTACCTGTAACTTGAAAACCTTGGAATAACATCAAGTCATAATCAAGTCTGGTATTAGCATTCATTTGAACGTGTAATTCAGCAGGTGGGTTAGTTGTATTAAAATCTTCTAATGCTGAAACTTGGATTGTTTTTGCATCAACTGATTGCATCAATCCTAAAGAAAGAACAAGTCCTGCAAATGCCATAATTAATTTTTTCATTTTTTCATTACTCCTTTTCTATAGTATATGTATAATTTTGTTTTTTATCATCTTTGTTTTTATTTATGTTTGGAAATTTTAGATAAAAATACTGAGCTTTTTTTATCTCTAAATCTTCACCTTTGTTAGCGTAAGAAAATGGAGAGGATTCATATGCTGAAGTTATTGAAGACTTGAACCTGTTATCTTCTTCATTTTTTACTGCCCCTTCGACTGCTGCGTATCCTATTGATAATCCCTTAACAAAGAAACTTCCGACTCCAAGAGCTGCATTTTTTGCTAGGTTTCCTTTATCAATTGGTTCTGTATAAGATGCTGTTACATCTTGTGTGATTTTATGTTCTCCATTTCCATCAGTATAACTTTTAGGTTTAAAAGAGAAGTTTGCATCACGCTTTAGCCGTTTAGGACTTGTTACATCAACTAAATCTCCTTGAATTATAACTCCTGAATTTAGGGTTAAGTCATTAGACAATTCTAATGGCTCAATCAATTTGACGGTAATTGATGTCGGTGGGTTAGCTGTAGAAAAATCTGATAAAGATTCAACTGCAACTGTTTGTGCGAATGTTTGGTTAAACATTCCTGACAATAATATTAAAAAAACAAAATATAAAAATTTTTGCCTCATAATATCACCCTATACCTGAGAACATAATAGCAAATTTTTTGAAAAATATCAAATATTCAATAATATCAAGATTTTTTCAGATATTTTTTTAGATATTTCCCGGTATAAGATTCTTTACAATTCATAATATCTTCCGGAGTTCCAACGGCTACAATTTGTCCTCCTTCAACTCCGCCTTCTGGTCCAAGGTCTATGATGTGGTCTGCTATTTTTATCAAATCAAGATTATGTTCAATCATTAATATTGTATTTCCTTGGTCTGCCAACGCTTGGAGAATTTTAGCAAGTTTGTCCAAATCTGCCCAGTGTAAACCGACAGAAGGTTCATCTAAAAGATATAAAGTTTTGCCGGTAGAGCGTTTGTTTAATTCTGATGCTAATTTAATTCTCTGAGCTTCTCCGCCTGATAAAGTTGTTGCACTTTGTCCAAGTTTCATATAATCAAGTCCAACGTCATTAAGCGTTTGAAGTTTATTTTTGATTGTCGGAATATTGTCAAAGAATTCTAATGCTTCGTGTACACTCATATCCAATACGTCAGAAATTGTTTTTCCCTTGTATTTAACCTCTAACGTTTCTCTGTTGTATCGTTTTCCTTTGCAGACATCACATTTTACATAAACATCAGATAGAAAGTTCATTTCAATTTTAACAAGCCCATCCCCTTTACAAGCTTCACATCTTCCGCCTTTTACGTTGAAGCTAAATCTTCCTGGTTTGTAACCTCGAACTTTAGATTCATTTGTCTTTGCAAAAAGTTCTCTGATTGGTGTAAATACATCTGTGTATGTTGCAGGATTTGAACGTGGAGTTCTACCTATAGGAGATTGGTCAATATCAATAATTTTATCAATATTTTCAAACCCTAAAATTTCATCTACTCCTTGAGGTTTTGGCTTATTTTTTCTTAGTTTGTGAACAGCGTATTCATAAACCAAATCTTGCATAAGAGTAGATTTTCCACTTCCTGAAACTCCTGTTAAGATTACAATTTTCCCTAGTGGAATATCTACGTTAACATTTTTTAAGTTGTTTAAATGAGCGTTTTTAACTTGTAAAAATTGTCCATTTCCTTCTCTAATTTTATCCGGAACAGGAATGTATTTTTCTCCGCTAAGGTATTTGCCTGTAATGGAACGTTTAGCCTTTATGATGTCGTCAACTGATCCTTGTGCGATAATTTCCCCTCCCGCAACTCCTGCTCTCGGTCCAATATCGACAATATAATCTGCACTTCTAATAGTATCTTCGTCGTGTTCAACAACAATTAGAGTATTCCCAAGATTTCTCAATTTGAACAATGTTTTGATTAACATATCGTTATCTCTTTGGTGAAGCCCAATAGAAGGTTCATCAAGTACGTACAAAACACCGCTCAAGCCACTTCCGATTTGAGAGGCTAGTCTGATTCTTTGAGATTCTCCTCCTGATAGAGTGCCTGCCATTCTGGCTAAATCCAAGTAGTGTAAACCTACATCGATTAGAAATTTTAACCTTGCTCTAATTTCATCTAAGATTTGTTTAGCAATCTTTAATTGATATTCTGTAAGTTCCAGATATAAATCTGTAATGAATTGGAATTCGTCATCAATGGACATTTTAGTAAATTCAAAAATGTTCTTATCTTTGATTTTAACTGCAAGAGGGAACGGTTTAAGTCTGGCACCGCCACATTTTGGACAAGGTTTTGCAACCATAAATTTTTCAATTTCTTCTCTCCAATAATCTCCTCCTGCATCATTGTATCTTTTTTCTAGGAATGGGATTACTCCGACAAAAGGTTGAATGTTTGTTTGATAACGGCTTGTTCCGAATTGTTTTACTCTGATTTTTATAGCTTCATCTGAACCATATAAAATAATATCTTGTTCTTTTTTAGATAATTTTTCAAACGGGGCATCCATATCGATATTGTAAGCAGAGCATACAGAACTCAATAAATCGTGATAATAGGTTGTTGCACTTCGAGTTGCCCAAGCATATATTGCTCCTTTGTTAAGAGAAATTGTTTTGTCCGGAACAACTAAATCTGGGTCAACAACAAAATCTGCACCCAAACCTGCACATCTTTCACACGCTCCGTATGGGGCATTGAATGAAAAAATCCTAGGTGTCAATTCTTCAAAACTCAAATTACAATCGGGACAGGCTAATTTTTCGCTAAAGATAATTTCTTTATCTCCAACAATATCAACCATCATAATCCCGTCAGATTTTTTTAGGGCAATTTGCACACTATCAGCAATTCTTGAGCGTGCAGATTCTTTTACAACAATTCTATCAACAACTACGCTAATATCGTGTTTTTTTGTTTTGGCAAGTTCAATTTCATCTTCATCAAGGTTGTAAATTTCTCCATCGACTTTTGCCCTAACAAATCCTTCTTGCCTTAATTCTTCAAATAGGGAGGAATATTCTCCTTTTTTACCTCTAACAATTGGAGCTAAAATTTGGATTTTAGTTCCTTCACCCAGTTGGATAATTTTAGAAACTATTTCATCTAATGTTTGAGGTTTGATTTTTTTCCCGCAAACAGGGCAGTATGGCACACCAACTCTGGCGTATAAAAGTCTTAAATAATCATAAATTTCGGTAATCGTTCCAACTGTAGAACGGGGGTTATTGCTTTTTGATTTTTGGTCAATAGAAATTGCAGGAGAAAGACCGTCAATATATTCAACATTAGGTTTATCCATTTGTCCTAAGAATTGTCTAGCGTATGTTGAAAGACTTTCTATATAACGTCTTTGTCCTTCTGCAAAAATTGTATCAAAT
>CALAWF010000063.1 GCA_937894665.1 uncultured bacterium
ATCCAGAAGCGTCATAATCAGGTGCAAGTTCAACAACATCTGCCCCAACAATATTAAAATCTTTCAAATACTTGAACCAACCAACAAGCTCATTAAAGCTCATACCGCCAACTTCCGGAGTACCGGTTCCGGGCATGATGGAAGTGTCTAAACAATCTAAATCAACTGTTACAAAAATATTTTTCGTCTTTAGACTATCTAAATCATCATAGTATTTGCATAATGTATTGTGACGAGCCATAAAGTCCCATTCTTCTTTCATTCCTGAACGAATGCCAATTTGCTTGATATTTTCAGGTTTAATAAATTTTGAGATATGACGAATTACGGCACTATGGGACATTTCTTCACCCAAATACTCTTCTCGTAAATCAGTGTGAGCATCAAAATGAACAACAGCTAAATCATCATAAAATTTAGATACGGCTTTTACTTCCGGTAATGTTACCAAATGTTCTCCCCCAATACCAAAAACTCTTTTTCCATCACGGTAAATATCCTCAACATTTTGTTCAATCTGTTCAAGAGTTTTATAAGTATTGCCAATAGGGAATTCCAAATCTCCGGCATCGTGGAAATTTACATCTTCTAACTCTCTATCAAAAGCAGGAGAATATTCTTCCAACCCCCAACTAGCAAGACGAATTTGTTCCGGAGCGAACCTTGAGCCTGGACGATAAGAAACCGTACCGTCAAACGGAAGTCCAAGCATTACAATATTTGCTGAATCATAATCAGGATTTTGAGCCATCCATGATCTATCTAAAAACGGTCCTCTTAGCATAAAAATTCTCCTTTTATATCCCTAACTAAAGACCATTTTACTATAAAAGAGAGTATTTTTTCAAGCAAATAGAATTGGGATTTATAAAGAAGTTTACACTAAATAGGGCTGAACCATAGTAAATACAATACTTTTAGCTGAAAAGTTTTTTGATTTTGGCACGAGAAAATTTTAGCAAATTTTTCTTCAAAAAAATGTTAACTCAGGTAGGTACCTAAAAAGTTAGCAACAGTAAAAAATCTGAAAGGAAGAAAAAATGAACGAAATTAAATGTCCAAAATGTGGTGAAAAATTCTCTATTGATGAAACACAATATGCCTCTATTGTAAAACAAGTTAAAGACAAAGAATTTATTAAAGACTTGAAAAACATAGAAGTTCAATTTGAAAAAGAGAAAAAGAATCTACTACAATTAACAAAATTGGAACTTGAAAAAGAATTCAACAAAGAATTAACTAACAAAGATTCTGAAATATCTGAATTAAAATCCAAAATTGAATCAGCACAAGCAACCTTTGCATCAAAACTTAAAGAATTGGTTGCACAAAAAGATAAAGAATCTAGTGAGCTTAAAAATAAGTTAGCAACTTTTAATAAGGATAAAGACCTCGAAATTGCAAACCTTATGACAGATATGAGTAATAAATTAGCAAGCCAAGAAAACTTTATTTTGAAACTTACTAATGAAAGTGAGCTAGCAGAAAAAGAACACAAACTCCAAGAACAATCTCTCAAAGAAAAATATGAAGCCCAATTGAGATTCAAAGACGAAGAAATTGAACGTTACAAAGATTTCAAAACTAAACTTTCAACAAAAATGGTTGGAGAAAGTCTTGAGCAACATTGTGAAATTGAGTTCAATAAACTTCGTGCAACTGGATTTCAGAATGCCTATTTTGAAAAAGATAATGATGCAAAAAGTGGAAGTAAGGGTGATTATATCTACCGTGATAAAGATTCTGAAGGCGGAGAATTTATCTCAATTATGTTTGAGATGAAGAATGAAATGGATACAACTTCTGCGAAAAAGAAAAATGAAGATTTCTTGAAAGAGTTGGATAAAGACCGAAGGGAAAAGAATTGTGAGTATGCTGTTCTTGTTTCAATGTTGGAACCGGAAAGTGATTTATATAATGCCGGAATTGTAGATGTTTCTCATAAATATCCAAAGATGTATGTAATCCGACCTCAGTTCTTCATTCCGATAATTACCTTGTTAAGAAATGCCGCGTTGAATTCACTTGAATACAGAAAAGAACTTTCTTTGATAAGAACACAGAATATTGATATTTCTAACTTTGAAACTGCGATGAATGATTTTAAAACTAAATTTTCAAAGAATTATGAAATAGCAAGTAGAAAGTTCAAAACAGCGATTGATGAAATTGATAAAACTATCGACCATTTGCAAAAGACAAAAGAAGCGTTGTTATCTTCAGAAAATAATTTGAGGTTGGCAAATAATAAGGCGGAAGATTTAAGTATAAAGAAGCTGACGAAAAATAATCCGACTATGCAAGAGAAATTTGCTAAATTAAAAGTAATGTAGAATAAAAAAAGAACTAAAAACACTCAACAAGAATAACATGTTGAGTGTTTTTATATAAAAGCCTAGCCTTTATTTCCTTTCTTTTACTATCACAAAACTTTAATCACTAATCAATACTTCTGAAGCCTTCTCTAAATCTTCATTCCATTTATAATTATGTTTTTTCAATGCTTCGTAGCATTTATTTATAGTTGTGTATAGTTCTGTGGTTTTATCTGCTTTTTGTAAGAATAATTCATACCCTTTTCTTGATTCTGCATCTAAAAAGCCATTATTATCTTCAAAACCATTCAGTACTAAAGCCTCAGCAAACATTTTTATATCGTCATCTATCTTATTGTTCAATTTAAAATTTGGATACTTTTTCTCAAAGTCTTGCCATTCAATTATCCATTCAGCAATAGAAGTTGATTTTGCTGAAACAACCCCATCTATATAAAAATCATATTCTCCAAGTTCTTTCTGTATTTTATGCTGTATTCTTAAGTAATCGACACAATCATTTGACAAATAACTGGCATATTTTTCTTGTAAATATTCATAGTTAGGAACAGCGGTAAATATTCCCTCTCCTGAATAAACCATTTTCACCATAGGCGTTTGAGGATTCGTAATTTTTAGTTTTATATCGAAGTATGTTCCAAATTTATCATGAACTTCTTTTGTTGTCGGAGTTAATTCAACATCTTCAAAGTAACCTGTTTTCCCTTGTTCAAAACCTTCATATAATAAAAACATACCAGAAACTTCATCTATATAATTTCCTTCAGAATCCATTTTAGGAGTATTAAAGACATCTAAATAGTAATTTAGATTTTCTAAATATTTTAAAAACACTTTATCTTTATCATAAGTTAAATGAACAGAACTTAAAAATGTTTTGAGTTGTTTTTCTTGAGAATTTATTAGTTCTAGGACCATATTTGCTTTTAAAAAACTGTGTTCCGGTTGTATATCCTCATGCTCATGTATCGTGTTTTGCGTACTATATATTTCATAACAAATAGGGCTAGAGATAATTACTAATGAAGCTAGAACTATTCCTATTGTATAAAGCACCCTTTTACTAATATGAGGCATCTGAAAACTTTTTCTTTGGGAATCATTATTTTCTATAAATTCCCCACAGTAACGACATTTTATCGCAATAGCTTTTATTTCTTTCCCACAATAAGGGCACTTTTTCATATCAGGATTCATGTTAGTTATTCTCCTCTACTCAACAACTTCTCACCACAAAATGGACATGTTTCAGTATTCGTAGGAATTTTTTCTCCACAATATGGACAAATTACGATTTGAGGTTTTGAATGTTGTAGTTCGGGTTTATTTAGTTGAGACTCGTAATTTTCATTTTTTGGACGAGTGTTTTCTTCAATCTGGTGTAACGTTGCTCTAACATCAATTACGCAAAATAATAACCACGCAACAGCAATTATAAGAGGAATTCCCGCTAAAAGTACAATAGCCGCAAACACTCCTTGGTCATTTATACTTAAGGAATAAGCAGACCATATCGTTGCAACAAGAGCAATAAAAATAATCCCTTCAATCCAACAATCCCCAATCCATAAAATTGAACGATTAAGCCATGATGTCTTTTTCATATTAACCCCCTTTCTAATTATACCTTTAATTGAGTCCATTTTATTCTTGAATAATTATTACCATAAATCTCAAATACTTGTCAAGTTTTACAACATACTAATATATTTTCCTAGTTAATCTTGCGGTGTATCTTATCAAGAATTTTACGGAAAATTAGAAAGGTAGGTTGTCATGAACACAGAAAATCAACTAGGCGCAAAAATTAAATTTCTTCGTAAATCAATGGGCTACACTCAACAACAGCTTGCAGAACTTGCAAACATTGACGACAAACACTTGTCAAAAATAGAAAATGGTATTCATGAACCTAGTTTCAAAACTTTACAAAGTCTTTCTAAAGTTTTGAATTTTGACCTGTTAAATATGGGTGCTACTCCACAAGAAAATAACCTCCTCATTCAAAATCATATTTACCAAAAAGCTATGAAAATCCTTAATTCTGCCAAATCAGAGAAAGAGCTCCAAAATTATTATGATGCTCTAAAACTAGCAAACAGACTTATGAAATAAATCTGTTTGCATAAATTGGTTGCTATTTTTCTTCGGAACTTTTTAGCTCAATTTCTTCAAAATTCTCTTGTGAGATATTATTTGTAAGAATTACTGAATCTAATGTTTCTCCGGTATTTTTGTTTTTAAGTTGTTTATTTTCATCTGGGTATAAAATGTGTATTTCTTCAGTAACGGTTATGTTGTCTGGCTTAAAACCACACCAGATACCACTAATTCCGTCTTCTCTTATACCTTTATATGTTGTTCTAATTTCCATATATCCTCCTTATGTTGTTGCTGGTAAATCAAATAGTACTGTAGTATTCGTACCACCAAAGCCTCTTGTTACATCTGACCAAGAACCAATTACACTCTCAAGGTTAGATGGGAAGTGTACCGTACAGCCCGTTACACCCGTGAGCATGAAATTAAACTGATTGGTATAATGACTAAAGGATTTTGAAGTCAATGCTGGAAAGTTTAGTATACTTAGGATTTTACAACCAGAAAATGCCTGAATAAATCCCTCCCCCGCAATAGTTGTTAAACTACTCAAATCTACTGATTGTAACTTATCGCATTGAGAAAAACAACTAGACATTCCTTTATTACCCACAGTTGTTAAACTACTCAAATTCACTGTTTGTAACTGCCGGCATTGAGAAAAACAAGTAGACATCCCCCTAGTATTCACAGTTGTTAAACTACTCAAATTTATTGATTGTAACTTATCGCATTGAGAAAAACAACTAGTCATTCCACCAGTACCCACAGTTGTTAAACTACTTAAATCTACGGATGTTAATCGAATACACAAATTAAAAGTGTCTTGCAGACTGGAAACAGTCACGGTTTTAAGATTACTTAAATCTACAGATGTTAATGATGTACACTGTTCAAAAGCAGACGTTAAGCTATTTGTGGAAAGTTCAGTTAAATTACTTAGTTCCACAGAGGTTAAAACATAACACCCATATAAAGCGTAGGCTAAAGCCCCTTCAAACACTGTGTTAACGTCTTCAGGTAAAGTAAATTTATTGTAGTGCGTATTTACTACCCGGAATAAACCATTCTCAATCACACGTGGTATGTAGCCAACCACATTAACATTTGCACTAGCATAGTTAGTAACATCATGTGTACCATTTTCTGTAATACTAATTGTTCCACTTGGTGTAATACCAGTTGAAATATTATCAATAGCAGTAGCATAAGTTGTAATATCTCCGGTAGGTGTTTGTCCTTTGTTTACTATTGATGTTTTTATATTTGATAAAGAAGTTTTTACAGTAGTTAACTTCTCTTCTATTGTTTTTGTCGTATCTGCCACTGTTTATTCTCCTTTAATAATTGTATCTAGTGTTGTGTCAATATCACCAATAGTAGAATCTACTTCATTGATAGAACCAACGATAGTTTTATTTGTTGTGTTTAATGTTTCAACTTCAGTATTATTTACAAAATCCATCAAACTTATCTCTGTTCCGCCAGCACCGCCACCCTGTTCAACAAGCTCATCAATTTTTGCTTTTAAATCTAACAAAGTAGTCTCAATTTCTTCATTCTGTTCATTATTAGCCTTTAAAATCTTAGAATTTACTAAGTTAATAATCGCATTTCCTAAATTTACAATAGTGTCTTGAAGTGCCATATCCCTGTATCCTTTTCTTTCTGCATTAAGTAGCTCAAAGAAAAATATAAGAAAGAACTGATTAAATTGAGGTCATTTAAACTTGTCATAATTTACAAGTTTTTCCTCTCAAAAATAGTTGACTCTGTAGTTTATATTACGAAATCTTTACAAGAAAATATTTGTACTAGAGATATACACTATCCTCTCAAAGACGCTATATAATTAGAAAACCAGATAAAAGGAGAAAGAGTAGTAATACTTGACAATAAATTTACGGAGCAATTCCGTTAGAGTTAACTACTTTATATAAATAACATGAATTATAAACAATTATTTGAAAAGTTTAATTATAGAGAAGATAAACTTCGTACCAAGAGTCAATGCATGAAGTTCTTGGAAGACCTTATTTGGGAAGGTGTTCCTGTAAGCCCGTTTGACCCGGAATCTAAAGTTTACAAATGTAAAAAGAGACCTTTTTATTACAAATGCAAAAACACAAATAAGTACTTTACGGTACTAACCGGTACAATTTTTGAAAATACCAAAAAACCACTTACAGTATGGTTTAAATTGATTGAGTTAGTTATTACTTTAAAACCAGGGATAAGTGCTATCAGTGCCGCAAAATTGTGCAGGGTATCATATCCTACAGCTTTGAATATGCTACAAAAAATTAGAACAGTTATGGGAAAAGAAAATGGTCAAAAATTACAAGGTATAGTTGAAGCTGACGAATATGTTGCAGGCGGAACATTAAAAAATATGCACTATGATAAGAAACTAGCAGCAAGAGCAAAAGGAACATACCAAAATAAAATTCCTGTACACGGTATGGTTGAACGTGGCGGAGATGCTGTTATAAATGTTGTTCCAAATCTTGAGGCTGATACTATAAATGCTAAAGTTATTAAACATTTAAAAATAGGTTCTACATTATTCACAGATGAAAATGTCGGATACAAGAAAATTTCACAATTTTATAAACACAATTTTGTCGTTCATAGTAAAGGGAAATACGTAGATGGTAATGTTTATACAAATTCTATCGAAAGTCTTTGGGCTGGATTTACACGAACATTGGGAACCTACATACATCCAACAAAGAAATATTTACAAAATTATGCAAATGAACATGTTTTCAGGTATAATACAAGAAAAATGAATTCTATTGATATATGTATTCATTTTCTATTATTAACAGAATCAACAAAAATTACTTGGAGGCAAATTCGTCTTGCATAACATTTATAACGTAATCGAGCTTAAGAGAGGTATATACAAAATCTGCTCACAAGAATTAATGGAAGAAATTGCGAGTGTACCTAGATTTGAAAATTTTTATAAAGATATATTTGAACTTTATAATGTAAAATATGATACAGAAACAATCAAACAAAAGAGAACTTTTGTAGCTGCAATAACAAAGTATTTTATTATAGACAGACTTCCAAAAGATGAACTTACTGTTGATGATGCAAAATACAGTTATATAGATAGTGATTGTTACTTAAAGAAAGACCTTCAAAGAGTTGTCGATGACTATTTTATAATTCGTCAAGAGAGTTCTTCAGACTTAGATTTTATTCAACGCTATTCTAAAATTTATGAAGATGGAGTAATAAAAGATTTTAGTAAGGAAATTTCAGAAAATAGAGATGATTCTCTTTCTGTATTTTCTAAAGTTGTAGAGAAATTGTATTACTCAAAAGACGAAGATTAGCCCTTTTTTGAGTTGTCTTAATATTTCTTAATATTTAGTGTAAACTTCTTTATAAATCCCATAGAATTCCAAAGGAGTACAGATTTTAAATTAAATTATATTGAGCAAAAGAAAAACATATGGTATAATAAATATATACTTTTAGGATTAAGCAGGGAAAGATATGATAAAAAAAACATTAGCATTTACGGTCGCAGAAATACTTGTTGCAATGTCTGTTGTTGGAGTTGTTGCAGCAATGACTATTCCAACACTTCACTATAACAAAACAAAAAAAGAATACAGTGTTAAACTAAAAAATTTCTACAGCCGAATGCAAAATGCAGTTGAAGATATGCAAATAGATAAAGGCTCTTTTAAAGATATGAAAAAGCCGACATATGGGACAATGAAAAACTGGTATATGAACAATATTGACCCTTACATGGGACACCAATACGAGCAAGGAAATATTGTTTATTTCAAAGATGGTTCTTCATTGCAATTACTTGGAATTGGTGGCTGCCTTGATGTAATGTATGATATAAATGGAGGTAAAAGTCCAAATAAATGGGGATATGACTTACATAGATTCCTATATTGTTTCGATAATGCAAACAGAGAATCTTGGTTCGGCGACAAAGAAACATTCTTCGGACCTTATGGAGCAGGTCTTGTTGCAAGATCAACAACTCGTCAAGATATGATTAATACCTGTAAATCTACACCCGTTTACTGCTCACGACTTCTCCAAGTCGATAACTGGGAGTTTAAACAAGACTACCCATTCAAGTTCTAAAATATAGTTAAATTTGATAATAAAATAAGACCTCTTTTAATATGCGAGGTCTTATTTTTTAGTTTAAACAATTATACAACATAATCTTTCATCACTTCTAACATACATTCTTTAGCAACATTAGTTACAAAATCCATATCATCAGGTTGAATAATTAGAGGCGGGTTGAAATATATTATATCTCCTAGTGGACGAAGAAGAACGCCTTTTTTAAGTGCCTTTTTATAAATTTGATAACCAAGTCTTAAGTTAGAAGGAAAGGCTTCTTTTGTCTTTTTATCTTTAACTATTTCAATTGCATTAACTAGGCCGATATGACGAACTTCCCCGACATAAGGCAAATCTAAAAATTTCTCGTTGATGATTTTATTGAAATATTTGGCATTTTCAACAGCGTGCGGAATAATTTGTTCATCACGTAAAATGTCAAGAACCGCATTCGCAGCAGAACATGCCAATGGATTTCCGGCATAAGTGTGAGAGTGCATAAATGCTTTACCTTTTCCGTAATCATCATAAAAAGCATCATAAATATCATTTGTTGCAACACAAATTGACATTGGCATATATCCGCCAGTCAAACCTTTTGAAAGACACATTATATCAGGTGATACTCCGGCATGGTCAAACGCAAACATCTTGCCTGTTCTGCCATAACCAGTTGCAATTTCATCGGCTATCAAATGAACATTATATTTATCACACAATGCTCTTAATTTTGTCAAATATAGAGGTGGATATATCTTCATCCCTGCAGAACCCTGCAACAACGGTTCAACTAACATTGCACAAGTTTCATCTCCATACTTTTCAAAAGTTTTTTCAGCATGTTCAAAACATTCGCAATTACAATTATCTCTACATTTGCCATAAGGACATCTGAAACAATCCGGACCTTCAACCCTTACAACATCCATCAAAATAGGTTTATAAATTTGAGAATATAAATCACAAGCCCCAACTGATAAAGCTCCTATTGTTTCACCATGGTAAGCATCTGTTAATGCCATAAATCTTTTCTTTTGGGGATTACCTGTTTGTTGATGATATTGAAAACTCATCTTCATTGCCATTTCAATTGACGCTGAACCATTATCCGCAAAATTAAATTTGCCCAAGCCTTTACCCTTTGGCAAAACATCCATCAATCTTTGACACAAAGTAATTGCAGGTTTGTGTGTAAAATTGGCAAAAATTACGTGTTCCAAAGTGTCTAATTGTTTCTTCATTGCTTCATTGATTCTAGGATTGCAATGCCCTAACAAATTACACCACCAAGAACTAACAACATCTTTATAGCAATTTCCGTCAATATCATATATATTTATTCCTTTTGCATGGTCAACAACAATTGGCGGTAATGTTTCATAATCCTTCATTTGAGAACACGGATGCCAAATATATTTTAAATCTTCTTCTTGCCAATTCATTATTTTTCCTCCCAGATTTTTAACAAATCATCTTTTGATATATCTAAATCTTTATCACCTTTTTTTATCGTTGCGATAACGTTTATTCCGGTTAATCGCTCAATTTGTTTTTTATTATCAAGGTGCATAAAATTATTTTCATCAAAATTATTTAGGATTATCCCCTTAATATTTAGACCTTGTTGTTTTGCATATTCAACAGTCAACAAAACAGAATTTATTGTTCCTAGTCCACCATCTG
>CALAWF010000064.1 GCA_937894665.1 uncultured bacterium
TGACACCGGCAATTGTCCATTTGTTTTTAGAGTAATATTATCAGGTTTGTAATGTCCATCCTTCTTTAAAAACAATCCTTGCCCTGCAATTAAATCAACATTATTATCAAAAGCAAAACTATATTTTTTTAAAGTGATTTTATCTCCAATTTTTTGAGTTTTTGCAGAAATAATTCTTGTTTTTTCAGTATTATTTATACTTGCAAATTTAGTTATTATATCACTGCCTTTAGGAAGTTTTAAGTTATATTCAATATCTACAACCCCGTTATGAGTTAAATATCTTACACTAGCATCCGCCTTTTTAGATATTTTAACCATTGGAAAATATTTTCTTGAAAAATTATTTGTTAAAGAAGAATAAACAGAACCGGTTGCAACTAAATCTTTTGTTCCTAATCCCTTTAAATAGAAATTGGTATGAACAGGTTCTCCCCCGAATGTGCCGGATGTTTTTGCCGTAATCTCCCGGCCTGAAAAAACAAATTTTGTCATCGGTAAAGAAATCGGAATTTTATAATCGAAAAATAAGGCTTTTAAATTTTTAGTCTTACAATCTCCAACAAGCCCACCTTTTGTTAATAGCAAATTCACATCCATTAAACCCGACATGTTATAAAAATTTTCTATAAAATTTTTCTTATTAGGATGTTTCAATTTATAAAAATACAAAAAACTTTTTTCTAATTCAGAAACAGATAAATCTTTTCCTGTAAAAGTCAGCTCATCTAAATTTCCATTCGCAAACAATTTCGCAGAACCTAATTGCAATGATAAGTTGTCTAAATAAAACTTATGATTTTCCGGATAAATAAATTTTCCATCTTGTCCAATTAAAATCGGATCTTTCACATATGGGACTTTAACCCTTGCAAGAAAAGTTGAAGAAATCGCATCATTTTCTAATTTTGATTTAAAGTGTTCAATAGCCGCATAAGAAGAATTGTTATCCAATTTTAAATAAACTTTATCAACATTGACTTGTGGCATATAATTTATATCAAATTTTATTTTCTGATTTTGAGTTTTATTTTGAGAAAATTCAGAACGCTGAGTTACATCAAAATAAATACTCTTCGCATTGATAACCGCAGGCATTATAGAAAAATTTTTAGTTTTATAATCCAAATTTTTAATGGAAAGTACATCCTTATTTTTCTTTGTTTTTACACGCCCATCTTTTAAAAAGATTTCAAATGAAAAATTGGGATAAGTTTTTAACTCCAAACCGGACAATGAAACATCCATACTAAGTTTTTGAGATAAAATATTTTCATATTTTGCTAACATTTTGGGAGAAGTTAGAACATTCGGAAGCAAATACAAATAAGAAAGATATAAACCTCCTACAACCACCGAAAATGAAGATAACAAAATTATAGATGTTTTGAAAATTTTCATACGACAATTCTAACACAAAAACTGGGTTGAAAATTCAACCCAGTTTTTGTTATCTTATATTTTTATTTTTTCTTATTTTTAAATTTTGAGAAAAATGATTGATGTTGTTCTTTTGATTCCAACTGTTCAACAGTCAAACCTTGGACAGCTGCTGCAGCTTGTTCTTCTCTCAACTTGATTAACTCTTCAACCGTCAAACCTTCTTCTCCTTCTGTCGGAGTGGGAAGAGTATCAACAAAATCTTGAGCGGCTTGGATCTCTGAATCCAATGCTAACCATTTGAAAGATTTAATCATTTTCAAAGGTTTTCTTGTATCTCCTCGAAGAACAACTTGGAACTTAGTTGCATTTTCATCTGTTTTCCCTTTTCCTAAATGAGGGATTGCCTTCAATTCTTCAGTTGAAACAGATTGACAGAATATTGAGAATGTTTTAACGGCAACAACATTTAACCCCGGAGTATTTTTAACCAAATTGATAGGGTTAATATTTGCAACAGGACCCAACTTATCAGAAAAAGCAGATGCCAATTTTGCACGAAGTTTCATATCTGCACTGTTATCAATGAGGTTAATTTTACCTGCAATATACATTGACATAACATTTCCTTGAGATTTAATCGGTGCAATATTTGCCCAGCCATCTTTAAAAGTTAAATGTCCATACAAATTATTAAAGTGAGATGTATCGATTGTTGCTATATTTGTTATTACAGAACCGATTGTAGAAGAGAAAAACGCATTTTCTCTCAAGTTTTCTGCCATCAAAAAGTTTTCAAATTTTCCAAATGGACCAAGCTGCCCATCTTTCACATTGAAATCAACAGATCCTTTTAAGGATTTCATCTGTTCTTCCATTGTCAAACCTTTCAATGAAATATCAGTTGTAAAGTTCATTATACCGGACAACGTATCTTTCATATCCATAAGTTCCAACAAGGCTTTTTCAACATCAAAGTTTTTACCTCGAACCTTAACAGCCAAATCAGTAGTCGCAAGATTCATTGCAATATTTCCATCAACACTTCCACCCATTGCGTGAGTTCTCAACCTATCCAAGTGGAAAATGTTATTTGCTAAAGAAATTCTACCTGACGTATTATCTGCAACAATATTTCCGGATTTAATTTTTGAAAAATGAATCATTCCTCTTTGAATTGTTACCGGAATATCAACAGAAGCTCCAGACGAAGATGAGGTATTAGAATAAGTTGAAGGCAATGATTTCATCAAATTGTCTGATACTACCATCAATTTATCAACATCTAACATCCTTGAAAATACCCTAACATCTGACAATATCATTGACGGAATCAAATCAAAATTTGTTTGAGTTTGAATTCTAAAATCTGAACCGTTTGCATCTATATCATTCAATGCAACATTAAGATTTCGATTATTGATATTCAAAACACCATGACGCATTCTGGTTTGAATTTCAGGGATTTCTAAATTTCTAATAGTCAAATCTCCAGTCAATCTTGGAGAATACAAATTTCCGAAAGAAAACAAATGTCCGCCAACAGTAAATTTAGAACGGTTAAATATACAAATAGATCCATCTAATTCTCTAGGAATAGAAACTTTAAACAAGTTTATAAAAGGATTAGTACTCAAGTTTGAAACCATTCCTCTAACACTAACAACTTCTCTTGCACCACCCATATTTGAATATAAATTATCGCTAAAAGCAGCACCATGTGGCCGAGAATACAAACCTGAATTTGAAATTTTTAAAGTTTCATCATTTTTATTCAAAATAAATTGGAAGAGAGATTGATTACCCACCAAACTATTGATTTTAATAGGTGTTATGTAATTACTATCATTTGCAATAGCTTGTGCGATAACTTTCATTCTCTTTCCTTGAGAAGAAAACATAGCTTTAACAGGAATAACCCCTCTCATATCAAAATAAGGAGTTGCTTCTTGCCCGATAAAATTAGCAATATCTGAGGCAACAAGACCGCCATCAGCTCTAAGTTCTACCTGCATATCAGATAGATAATTTTTTATATTTCCGAATAAATAAATATCTGAATTATTATTTACTCGAACTTTCGATTTGTTCAAAGTTACATTTTTATTATCAATATTTACAGTCAACAAATCATCTTTAATTACAGAATGAGTAGCCGGCAATGAGAATGAAAATCCTTTATTAACCAACTTACCAAAAATCTTTCCGGAATAATTTGCAACAACAAATTTTGAATCTGCATTTGATAAAACAAAATTACCGGCTCTATCTCGCAAAACAAGATTTTCTAAATCAGTTTTTAATAATGCTGAAATATCCTTGATTTCGCCGGAAACTTTCGAATTTATTGACAAATTCCCTGATACTAAATTATAATCACGCTTAATTTCTCTTGGGGCAAAAGCTAAATACAAACCGGGAAGCGGAATTTTGTCAGCCTTCACATCAAAATTAGCAATAGAATTGGAATCTATCTTACCAGAGAAAATAAGAGGTTTATTATTTATCAACATGTGGCTATCTTTAATTTGCAATGTATTATTGTCAAAGAAAATATTTGCCTTCATATTATTGAATAACAATCCAATATTTCTATCCGCAATATTACCATCACGAACTAAAATTTTACCCGTTGATACAATATCTTTAAAATCAGTTTTCAAACTTGCATTTGCAAGCAAATAACCACTAGCAGACATATTAGCAATATCATTATTAATATGAATTGTATCCAAATATGCTTTTGAAATATTTAAAACATTTGCAAAATGAACTTTTGGGGATTTCAATTTCAAATCAATGTAAGGATTTTTCTTCCCATAATCAACTGTTCCAAACAAATTCAAATATTCTGAATCCGTAACAAATATATTTGTATCAATATTAGAAACAGTTCCGTTTGATTTTAATCTGAAATAAGATTCAGGAAGTTGCAACCCTGACAATTTTACAGTTGTATTTTCTATATCAACATAACCATTCAATAAAACAGTTTTATCAACTTTGTGTTGTCTTACCTTAATTTTTGAATCTATATTTGATTTCAAATCATAAGTTCGATATGCGGTAACCGGATTTATGAAAGGAAGAGAAAAAACTTCTTCATCATTTTGGAATTTCTTTTCTTGCTTAAACTCCGGTAAGAATGTATCGACATCCAATTTTGCCACAACATTTGTATTATCATCACTCAACAACTGAGCTTCTGTTTTCAATTTTGCAGTTTTACCATTAAAATATCCGAGTTTTAATTTATCACCCTTCAAGGTTAGTTTGTGATGAGCTTTTGTATCATCAATTACGGCAGAATAATTATTCAAATTTACAGAAGGAACATAAATTCTAATTTTTGAAATATCTATAGGGAGATTATTCGGTTCTTTTGCTTCTAAAGAAGGATTTTCTAATCTTTCTTTACGTTGTTTATTTACTAAATCTTCATAAACTTTTCCAACGTTAAAACTTGTCCCGTTAAGTATTTCAACATTCAACTTTGGAGATTCAATATCCACATTAGAAACTCTTACACTCAATACGAGCAAACTCGGAAGAAAAACTTTTCCCTTCAAAGAATCCGCACTTAAAACTTCTGCTCCATCAGGAAGTTTTACACTAACCTTTCCGGTTTTAATTCCTGCTTCTAAAAATGGAGATGTTGTTAATTTCAAATCATCATAGTCCAACGTTAAATTAGTATTATCTTTTACAAGTTTTTGAATTTCAGGCTTATAAACATTCAAATCTATTTTTCTTGGTAAATAAAATAAAAATGCTAAATATAAGCATAAAATTACACCTAAAAGTAAATACCCCGTAATAGTAAAAAATTTCTTCATTATAACCTCGATTAATCTATATGTTATATAAAAATTATAAAATAAAGAACACCAAAAACCGAGAAGAATTAATAAATGTTTACTTCTCAATATTTATACTATATTGTTGAACATCTCCTTATAAATCTAAGAGCCGGCAAAATTTTACCGGCTCAATTTAAAATAATATATTATTTTACTCTAAAAGTAACATTTGCAACAGATGTAACTTTTTTATCAATTGAGGATGTATCACTAATACCCATATCTGAAACATTTGTCGAATCTACCGGTGTAATCTGAAATACCCCCATGCTTACAGATTGGATTTTGCCAACTCTGTTATGGGTTGGTTTTAGCATTGCAGAAGCTCGTTGTTTTGCATCTTTTGTTGCTTCTTCTAACATTTGAACTTTTAAATCAGCTAATTTTGAATAGAAATAAGAAGGTTCATCAACACTAATATCAATGCCCTGCTGAGTTAAGTTAGTTATATCATTAGAAACTTTTTTAATTTTTTGAACGTCAGAAGATTTGACAGAAACTCTTTGCGTTGAATCATAAGCAACTATTTGATTAGTTGAAACACCATTTGAATTCATTGCGTAAATATCATATCCTTGAGGGGCTTTTACATCAATATCAGAGTCGTTGAACCCTTGGGATTTCAAATATTTCATAACTGTTGGTCGTTGTTTATTCAATGTCGCAAAACATTGTGCCTTGTTAGTTTGACGTGAATGAATGGTAAATTCAAAACGTCCGCTATCTGATACAACATTTTGAGAATAAGAACCTGTAACAGATACAACATCTTTTGAAAAGCCATTAGTTACAACAACCGAAGCTATTACCCCACCAATTGCGATAACTAAACCCAAAGACAATAATTGAAATTTTTCCAATTTTTCTAAAAACATAATCAAAACTCCTATATAAAATATCAAGGATAATATTATCTTTAAAATAAAAAAATGCAATAACCTAAAAATATTTCACAAAAACTAATTTTGTTATAATATGTAAGAGTGTATCATATAAGGAGAATAGGTTTTATGAAAAAAGTTTTATTTTCTTTGTTTATTGCATTTGCAATAACAATTCCAGCATCCGCTGCAACCTACAATGCAACAACAAGAGTTTCTACAGTAGGTCAAACTTTACTTACTAAAAATGGAATTTCTGCAACAAATGTAAAATTTGCAGTAGTTTCAGGTGCAGTTGACAATTCAAATTACTCAACAAATAAAGTTGTAAACGTATCAACTAACGAACTAGCTTATGCCGGTAACGACAATGAAGTTGCAGCAGTTGTTGCAAACGAATTGGGTCATATCATAGCAGGTCATGCTTCAAGAGGGAAAGTTGTATCTTTACTACAAGCAGCAACAGATACAAATATTTCAACTAACGAAACAGCAACAACTTTAGCTACAAACTACGCAAGTCTTCAAAAAGAAAAAGAAGCTGATGTAATCGCTGTTAACTTGATGTCAAATGCCGGTTACAACCCACTAGCAATTATCGTTGTTTTAACAAAACAAACAAGTACTTATTGGGAAGCTATCCAAGGCAAACCAGCAAACGCTGAAAGAGCAATGAATGTTTACGATTACACTGCTTACGCTTATCCTGCAAAATTGAAAGCCGGATATGCTTGCAACGAATACAAAAACTTCCTAACTTACGCTAATACAGTTTTGACTTCAAGAACTGAAAATAAAAAATTAGCAAATAAAACAGCTAAAGAAGTTAAAAAATACAGAAAAAATAGTGTTAGCCAAATTGCAAAATTCAAAACAAGAGGCGGCATGAGCGGATGGGATGCTGCTTATGGATTACTAAACGGTTCTAACTAATATAAACCTCTTAAAAGGTTATAACAATTTTAAAACGTCTGATTTCACAGTAAAATCAGGCGTTTTTATATGTTCCTTAAGAGATACTTCGCTTCGTTCAATTTTTCTTTTATAAATATTTTCCCTCGTCCTTTTTAAAGGGAGAGGAAACAACTTAACAAACTCGTCATTCTGAGGGATAAACAAAAGAAAGGAGAATAAAACATTACATATTGACCCGAAGAATCTCTATCAGTACGCACTGTCAGAGATACTAGCTAACGGCTACGCCGCCCTACTCATTCAATCTAGTATAGTTTTAATATTCTTATCTTCCGAATAAAAAAATGAACTTTTAAATTACATGCTCGTTATATAGATGTAGGCAATGAAAAGAGAATACAAAAGGAGGTCATTATGAAAAAGATTATCGCAACAGCTTTATGCTTAACTTTAGCAACACCTTGTTTTGCAGCAGGAAGATTTCATGACAAGTACCCAAACCGTGGTTTCCATAATCCAGAACCTCCTCGCTACGAAAGATGTGATTATAATCACAGACCGCACTACACCAAAACATCTCAAAGAACAAGAACAATTGGGGCAGTAGCAGGAATTGCCGGTATCGCAATGATTATTTCTGCAATTGTTGACTAATTCCATACACCTTAAACTACTAGCATATCCTTACTAGCACAGATTTACCCCATAACCGAATCAGAGATTTTACAAATAACTTGTAAAATCTCTTTTTGTATTGTAACAAGTTCTTAACAATAGAAGTAAAAAGTTAAAGTTCTCTAAAAAACTAGCCGATATATAAAATGTAATTAAAATCAAAAATCAAATTTAATTGACACTAATAATTTTTCCTCCTTTTCCCCTACTACTACTAAACGGAACCCTCACAGGTTCCTTTTTTATTGCCCCAAATTAGATACTAAAAAATTTGTAACAACTTCTTAACAATACAAAGTAAAAAATTAAAGTTTTCTAAAAAACTGACCGATATATAAAATGTAATTAAAATCAAAAATCAAATTTAATTGACACTAATAATTTTTCCTCCTTTTCCCCTACTACTACTAAACGGAACCCTCACAGGTTCCTTTTTTATTGCTTTTAAATGATTGTTTTATCATTAAAATCCATATCAAGAAAAATAGAGGAGCTACAATCACGACAAGATGATTATATTCGTACGCTTGCCTGAATTCAAACCTACTCAAAGCCGCAAAAGCTCTTGTCATCCCACAGCCTAAACATTCATGATGAAACAATAACTTAAAAAGACAAAACACCTTAAAATGAGCCATTACAGCCAAATTTGCCAACAAAATACACCACAACGGTAACGACAAAACAAATATTCGATTTATCAAGATTTTATCTATTTTCATATCAATCTCTAAAAGAAAAGCAGTACCGAAAATCGATACTGCTTTTTCTCAATTATTATTTAGCTACGAAGCAGAACCTGCTGCAACTCCAGCACCTAAAGCGGCAAAGAAAATTGCCAATTGTAATAAAACATAAAGAATTGCCATTACAATAAATGCTATATAAACATAGCCAAGCCAATTAATTCTTTCATATAATTCGCTTCCATCGTCATGTTTCCAAGCACCAACAGCGATTGTAATACCATCTACCAAAGCCCAGATTGCAGAGATTGGAGCTAGACAAAAAGTAAGAGTCATAATTGCCATTGCCCATGCAGAACCTGTTTTACCGGTATAAAAACGATGAGCACCAAATGCACCTAACGTCCAACACAACATCATTGTTGCAACCCAGTTTTTACCTTCTAATTTGTTCAAAGTTGTATCTGAACCATATTCTGTAATAGCCATTTAAAAATCTCCTTTTAATTCTTTACTTATGATTGTCCTGCAAATATTGTTGCGACTGTAAGTAAGTTTGACAACATACCTACAACAATTGACAATACTAATAAAACGCCTAATACAATTGCTACAACTTTGTTATAATCTGTTAAAGCTTTTCCTTTAGCATCATTGA
>CALAWF010000065.1 GCA_937894665.1 uncultured bacterium
GTATGTACTAAAAAGTTTTTCATATTATATTATTCCAATTCTTCTTTATAATCTGCGTATGATACTAAATCTTTGAACTCATCTTCTGATGCTGTTGATTCAACTTTAACAAGCCATCCGCCTTCATAACAATCTTCGTTCAATTGTTCAGGAGCATCAACTAATTCCTCGTTAATTTCAACAATTTTACCACTGATTGGCATGTAAATTTCAGAAGCTGCTTTTACTGATTCAATGTTTGCAAAAGTATCACCTTTAGCAAATTCATCCCCAACTTCCGGCAATTCTAAAAATACAATATCGCCAAGTTGTTCGATTGCATAATCAGTAAGCCCGATAATATACTTGTCATCTTGTTTAACAATGTATTCGTGAGATTTTGAACATAACATTTCTTCTTTGAAACCCATCTATATTTTCTCCTTTTTCATACTTTTAATTGTTTATAATAGTTATACCTTATTTCTTTTTTGGATAAAAGGTCTTTTTACGATTTTTGCATCGTGAAGTTTTTCTCTAATCATAACTTGAACAGTTGCATCGGTGCAAATTTCTTTGATATTTTTTACATACCCAAGAGCGATATTTTTGCCTGTGCTAGGTGAAACACAGCCGCTTGTAACATGTCCGACTTTTTCACCGTTGAAATAAATTTCATATCCATGTCGAGCAATGTTTCTGTCTAACATTTCCAGTCCAACGAGCTTTTTAGAAACTCCATTAGCAATTTGGCTCATAATAATCTCTTTGCCGTTGTAGTCTGCTTGTTTATCTTTCGGAACAGACCAAGACAAACCTGCTTCGATTGGTGTTGTATTTTCGTCTAAATCATTTCCGTATAAATGCAGTGCCGCTTCAAGTCTAAGTGTATCTCTTGCACCAAGACCGATTGGCTTAATTTCGTATTCTTGACCTTCTTCAAGAATTTTATCCCATAAAAATTCGGAATATTCATTTTCAACCAAAAGTTCGAAACCGTCTTCACCGGTGTAACCTGTACGAGAAGCTAAAAGTTTTATCCCTTCAATAATTGCAGGCTTAATTGTGAAAGATTTTTGGTTCTGAAGGTTGTAACCCATTTTTCTTACCAAATCAATTGCCCTTGGTCCTTGCACAGCAAGGAGTGAGTAGTTGTGAGATTGGTTGTCAATTTTAACATCCATCCCACGTTTGTTTCTTACAATCCAGTTTAAGTCTTCATCGATTCTTGAAGCGTTACAAATTACCAGATAATATTCAATTCCCAATTTGTAGATAATTAAATCGTCAATAAGTCCACCGTTTTTGTTTGGTAATTGGCAATACACGGCTTTTTCATAATCAAGTTTTTCAATATCTTGAGGAACGATTTTATTCAAAAAAGCAGTAGCATCTTTCCCTGATACAAAAACTTCTCCCATGTGTGAAACATCAAAAAGTCCAACTGCATTTCTAACTGTTTTGTGTTCTTCAATGATTGAAGAGTATTGTACAGGCATGTGCCAACCTGCAAAGTCAACCATTTTAGCACTAAGTGCAACGTGTTTATCGTGTAAATAAGTTTCTTTTACCATTAAAAAATCCCCCTCAAAACTATACTCTATTGTGTTTCTTAATTGCCTTTTTGTCAATAACATGTGTAGATAGTTTAATTGTATGGGAAGTCAACAAGCTAATAAGTCTATAAGTTGATAAGTTATTAAAAGGGAATAAGGAATAAGGAAATAGGGAAATAAGTTCGTTAAATAGGCTCTAAGGCAATAAGGCATTATGGCACTGAGGGCTTTATGTGCGTCATTCTGAGGGATAGGCAGAAGAAAAGAAGAATAAAACATTACATATTTACCCGAAGAATCTCTATCTTATGCGTATTGGCAGAGATCCTTCGCTTTACTCAGGATGACGAATTTGCTTGAGTTTTTAATTAGAATTTTATTTTCTTATGGCTAGAAAATAAATTTAATGTTTGGGTAAAAACACAACATATATTATGAGATAAATAATTATAAAGTTTTATTAATAAAATTATTTATTCAGGCAATTTTCCTATGATTAAAATGTTTAATATAACGGGGATAAAATTAAATGAAGAATATTTTAAAATTATTTTCAGCTTCAATGAAAGCCTATGCTTATTCAAAAATGAGTATAAAAACCGGAATGCAAGTATCAGAAATAATTTTGTTGAAAGAAGGCATTAAAGCATGTGAAAAGTATTATACAGCCAAGAGCGTTTTATTTGCCAAATCAATTTTTGCGAATTCATAATTTTTCTACTTTCACTTGCAAATCTTAGCATACTCGCATCTGACACAAGATTTAGCATTCTTTTGATACCAAGAATCAGAGCTTATTGCCGTGCAGATTTTTAGCAATCGATTTTCGTACTCTTGTTTTAGTTTGTCATTAAATTCAATCACGTAATTATTTTTATCTTTCAAATTTATATAAACAAAAGACAATTTGTCATAATTTTTTAAGTATTTATCCATACACAAAAGATAAATCATTGTTTGGTAATCGAACTCAGGTTTTTTCGGAGTTGAACCGGTTTTGTAATCAAGAATATAATATTCTTTTTCGTCATGAACTACAGCATCAATCCTTCCCCCGAGCCAAAATTCTCCGACTTTTGCACTGATTGGAAATTCTGATTTTAGACACTCTTTTCTATAAAACGGGTTGTTTAACAATAATTGCCAAATTGATTTTTCATCTTCAGATAAGGCGGTTTCTATTCTTGAGATGTTTACCCCTTGAAGAAAATAGTTTGCCAATGCGTGGATTTTTTTACCTTTTTCAAAAGGTAAAAATGAAAGAGGTACATTTATTCCTTCTATGTATCGGAAATTAAATTTCTTTGGGCAGTTTTCGTAAGTTTTCAACATGTTTGGAGAGTATATTTTAATCATTTTGCCCTCCTTCAATTCCTAATAACTCTTCAAAAATTACACTAGGTTCAGATGTTTTTTCTTTACCGAAAGATTTAATTTTGCTGCTTGCGGTTATATAGAGTTTGTTTTTTGCTCTCGTGATTGCAACATATAGGAGTCTTAAGTTTTCGGCTAAGATTTCTTGTTTTAGTTCGTAATCAGATTTTTTCTTGTATGTTGGATTTAAGGATTTTACGGTTTCTAAAAAGTCTGCGGATTTTAGATTAATTTTTCCAATTGATAGCGGTAGGCTTTTTTCCTGCAATTCCGGAATGAAAACTAAATTAAACTCATCTCCTTTTGATTTGTGCATTGTCATTATTTGAACCTTGCCACAAAGAGCTGATTTGTCGTCTTCGTCTTCTTCCGAGAAAAATTTAAAACCACTCAAATTGGGCTTTTTAGAAAGTTCTGCGAGTCGAGATACCGCATATTCTAAAGAATTGTTTTTTATACAAATTCTTTTGATAAGTGTTGAAATCAGGTATATATTGGCTTTTTCAATATCGCTATTGAAAAATTGTTCGCCGACTTTTAAAGCTAATTCATTTGGCGGTAAGTAACATAATGACATCCAATAATTTACATCATAATTAAATTGTTCAAGACTTTGAGCTTCAATATTATCTCCATTTAATCGAACGAATGGATTTTCATATTTCCTAATTTCATCGCCCAGTCCTCTTTTGTACAATCCTAAATCGGCAAGTACATCGTAATTTGCTCCAAGGTTTTCGTTATCAAACGGATGCAAAACTATTTTTATAACGGCAAAAATTGCTTTAAAAATAGCTTTTTGTTCCAAACATTGATTTCGTGTTATTGCTTTAAGTCCGCTATTTTCAATCAAATCCTGCCATGCTGCAACTTGATAATTATTTCTGAGCAAAATCCCGACTGTATAATCAGGATTTTTTGAAAGAGTTTCTTTGATAACTTTTAGAATGTAATTTTTCTCATCGATTGTGGAGTTAAAAATATCTCCGGTAACAGCATTTTCTGTCTTTGGATTTCGTCCTTCAACAGGCTGCATAAACATTTTGAAAAATGCATCTTTACTTTCTTGTTTTTGAGAAAATTTTTCAACCAAATTGTTTGCAGTTTGCCAAACTCCTTTGGCACAACGTTGAGAACAGTTCATCATAACATTATTGTTTTCTGTAATAAATTTTCTAAACCCTTCAACATCAGCGTTAGAAAAAGTTGATGTAATTGATTGGTTCACATCGCCGCATCGAATGATGTTTTGATGTTTGCCTGAAAGAAGTGAAATCAATTCTTGTTGAATGGAAGAAGAATCTTGTGCTTCGTCTTCAATAATATATTCACAAATTTCTTGATAATGTGCTAAAATATCCGGATTTTCTCTTAGAATTTTTACAGAACCCGTTAGCATATCATCGTAATCAATAAGGTTAAATTCTTTCAAGTTTGACTGATACAGGTTGAAAAAAGTTCTGAATTTTTTCAATTTCACATCTGTCGGCGGAGTTTCAAAATTCCCAAGTCCCATTTTGAAAGCAGATACCGCTCTATCAAACTCTTCTGCTGTTTTAGTATCAATTTTCATAACAGATGAAATTTCTCTCAGCATTCTGTTTCTTTGGGCATCATCACAGATTTCAAAATCAGAAGACAGTCCGAGTTTTTCGTAGTTTCCGTTTTCTTTTAGTATTCTTAGTGCCAAACCGTGGATAGTACTTATATTAGGCAGTCTGGAAGAATTTTTGCGAACATTTTTAATTCGTTCTCTAAAGTTTCTTGCGGCAGAATCCATATAAGTTAGGACAAAAATTCGCTCAGGATTAATTCCACGTTCTAATAATTTTATAATCAGTGCAAGCAAAATTGTAGTCTTTCCTGCTCCGGGGACCGCAGAAATTCCCATCTTGCCTGATTTGTATTCAAGAACCGGTTTTTGATCTTCTCGTGGAATAA
>CALAWF010000066.1 GCA_937894665.1 uncultured bacterium
ACCATGGCCCGCTCGCGTTAAGCGGCACCGCTCACAATGTAAAGTAACACAAGGATTGATTATTTGTAACACATAGTTTGAGTATTTTGTTAAACTTATTCTTTTTATTTTTAAACTTTATTCTGAATAAATTTTATAAAAAATGGACAGCGAAAAAATGATAAGAAAACTTACAAAACATTCCTACTACATTTCGAGCAATATTGATATTTCATAAATTTACCTTATGATTATCTCTAAACACTATTTCTAATTCCTTAAGAAGCAATTTTACAATAGGTGTTAAAGTTTGATGTTTTCGCCAAATTATTTTCATATTTGAGTATTGTTTTGGATATATAGGAATAAAACAAAGTTCATTATGATAGGTTAATTTGTCATAGGATACAACATACCCCAAACCCTCTCTTGCCATAATAATAGCATTATATGCAAGATTATATGTTGCAACTATATTTAGTTTGTTTTCATCCTGCTTAAACCATTCTGGAACATCTTGTTCGATCCACTGTTCTGAACATATTAAAGGCAATTTCTGAATATCTTTTAAAGTTAAGCTTTCTCTTTTGCTTAACAAATCATCTTTTCTTAATATAATACCCCAAGTCTCTTTTGCAGGTATATCCATATAATTATACTTTGATAAATCTGCCATTTTCATAATTATTGCAAAATCCAATAGCCCCTTATCAAGTCTTTGAGTTACATCATTTATGTTTCCGCTTCTGATATGGATTTTAATATCAGGATATTTTTCTTGCAGTGATTTTATAGCTCTTGCAAAGTATTTAATTGAATCAGATTCTGCACTCCCTATATAAATATCCCCTTTGTAAACATCATTCAAAGACTTAAATTCTTCTTTTGTTTTTTCAACAAGTTCAATAATATCTTCAGCCCTGTCTTTTAATAACATTCCTCCTTCTGTCAGACGAATTGAATAATTAGTTCTGATGAACAATTTTTGACCTAGTTCGGTTTCCAAATCTTTTAATTGTTTTGACATTGTTGGTTGAGTTACATTTAATCTCTTAGCGGCATGAGTAATACTACCTTCCCTTGCTATTTCTAAAAAATATTTTAATACTCTAAATTCCATAATAATATTTTATCATAGTTATAGATAAAAACAATAACTAAATATTCAAAATAAGTATTTGATATATCTTACTAAGTTATTTATAATAAAATTATAAAAAGGAAATTCAAAATCATTATATGAAAAATAAAGAGGAGAGTTATGTTTAAAAAACTGTTAGTATTAGGATTAATGGCATTATTTATTATAGGAGGTTCAACTATGGCAAATGCAAAGGAAAAATGGGATAAAGTTTTTCATAAATCAGATAAAGTAAATATTGAAAAAGTTACATTCAAAAACCGTTTCGGAATTGAACTTGCAGGGGATTTATATACTCCAAAAACTATGAATAAAGATGACAAACTTTCTGCTATCGCAATTTCAGGGCCTTTTGGTGCGGTAAAAGAACAGGCTTCAGGATTATATGCTCAAACTTTGGCTGAACGTGGGTTTATTACACTTGCATTTGACCCGAGTTACACCGGCGAAAGTAAAGGTGAACCAAGACATATTGCAAGCCCTGATATTAATACGGAAGATTTTTCTGCTGCAGTTGATTATCTTTCAAACAATAAAAATGTTGATTCTGATAAAATTGGTATTTTAGGAATTTGCGGTTTCGGCGGTTTTGCGATTAATGCTGTTCAAATTGATACAAGAATTAAAGCAACTGTTGCAAGTACAATGTATGATATGACAAGAGTGTCCGCAAAGGGTTACAACGATTCGGTAGATGAAAACGCAAGATATGAAATGAAACAAAACCTTAATAAACAAAGAACTGAAGATTTTAAGAATGGAACTTACAAAGGTGCTGACGGTTTACCTGAAAAACTGACAGGCAACGAAGCTCAATTTGTTCAAGATTATTATAACTACTACAAAACAAAAAGAGGTTTCCACCCTCGCTCAATAAATTCAAACGGCAAATGGAATATGACTTCCGTTCTATCTTTAATAAATCAGCCGATTTTAAAATATTCTAATGAAATTAAAAGTGCCGTTCTTGTAATTCATGGCGAAAATGCACATTCAAGATATTTTTCAGAAGATGCTTTTAAAAAATTAAAAGGTGATAATAAAGAACTTTTAATTATTGAAGGTACAAACCATACGGATTTATATGACAATACGGATAAAATTCCTTTTGATAAAATAGAAAGTTTTTATAGAGAGTATTTAAAATAGAGGTGTTTATGAAAAAAGTTTTAATTATATCTACTAGTTTGAGAACAAATGCGAATTCTGAAATTCTTGCGAAAGAGGTAGAACGAGGAGCAAAAGAGGCAGGACACGAAGTTGAATTTGTAACTTTAAAAGATAAAGTAATCAATTTCTGTAAAGGTTGCCTTGCTTGTCAAAAATTAGGCAAATGCGTTATTAATGACGATGCAAATGAAATTACTCTAAAAATGAAAGATGCAGATGTTATTGTTTGGGCAACACCTGTTTATTATTATGAAATGTCCGGACAAATGAAAACATTAATAGATAGAGCAAATTCACTCTTTGCAACAGGTAAAAATTTTAACAAAACTTATGTAATTACAACTTCCGCGGATTCTTCAAAAGGTGTTGCACAAACTGTTTTAAATGGTGTAAACGGTTGGATTGCTTGTTTTAGTGATGTTGAATTAAAAGGATTTTTAGAAGCAGGCGGGCTTGATAATCCAAATGATGTTCAAAATAGAAACGACCTTTTAGAACAAGCATACAATATGGGCAAAAATATATAGGAGAATAACTCTGATGAAAAAGTTTATGACACCAATTCAAACATTTTGTTTTGAATAAATAAGAAATTTCTATATCGCAGGAATTTTGAAAAAATTTTTTACTAATTTTTCAGTACTTTTTCAGAGTAAAATTTCAAAATAGACTGCTATATCTTTTTCACTATCTCTTATCTTTAATTCATTTGTTAATATTGCATTTAATTTTGATAAACTTTCTTGATTTTTATTTTTTATTCACTACATCTCAAATTTATTATTAATGTTGAACCAATTTATTTAATAAGGAAGCAAGCATGCAAGTAAAATTTTCAAGTTTTCAAGATGTCAACGGACAACAAAAAATAAAAATAATGTTTGAACACCATAAAAGCGTTATTTTTTCTAGCGAAATAGACGACATAAACAAAAACGATTTAGCCACAAAATTAAACCTTATAGATGAGTATTTACAAACGGCTAATCCTATTTATACTCGAAAAGAGATTTTAAAAACCTGGGGCAAAATAGATGCACAAATTCAAGAATACTATAAAACGCTCGACCAAAGAGGGGGAAGCCGTCAAGGTTCGGGCGTAAAGTAGGAAGTAAAAAAACAACTCCAAAGACGGAACGGACTGAACGATTTACGCAAGCCATAACCAAGCAATCAAATTGCTTATGAATTTTCAGGCAAGAAATGAAAATTACTATTATGAAAATGACTATAGTAGTGATATGTACTAATTTACAAAGAATGGAGAATGTATTATGAAAAAATTTAAACTACTACTTTTTATGCTGATAACGGTGTTTTAATCAAATATGGATAAAAAAGATTATTTTCAAACTTGGGAATTACAGCTTATAACATATTTTTTATTTAATGAGGCACCAATAAAAAATTATAGAGGTCTGATTTCAATAAATTATGTTGATAGTAGCATTAATGAATTACAAGAAGTTTTAATTAAAATTTCAAATATAAGTTTTGAAATGACAAAAAAATTATTTAAATGTTCAAAATACACAGACAATGAAATTATTATTCAGTTAAACAAAGAAGATGAAGTAGACTCAACTTATATAAAGAACCAGTTAAAAGAATATCTCGAAGCATTTAAAAATGATGATTTAAAAGATTTTAAACAACAATGTTTTTCATACGAATACGAAAGGATGTTTTAAATACTAAATCTAAGTGTGCCTTAATTATGCTAGAAGTGTTTTCTGCAAATGAAGAAACCTTAAAAAATAAACTTTTAGGTTATACAGAAAATCTTGATAACACAAAATTTACCAAGAAAAAGTTAATTTTTAATTTAGCTTGTCAAAGAGTAGCCTCTCTTTTACAAGAAAACAACAATGATTTAGTAATAGTAAAGAATACGTTAATTACAGAATTTGATATAGAAAATGAGTCGTTAATAAATCAGCTGATTACAGAGCTAAAAAAATACTATTTTGATTTTATTATCTATAAAAAACCAAGAAGCATAAAAAAGCTTATAGAGTTAAGAAAGCTAATTTCTAACGCATATATGGAGCAAAGCCATGTCATCGCATAATGCTTCCATTCAATTAGACAATGACAAGTTTTCTTATAACATTTCAATCTCTAAATTAAAGACTAATGTTGAAATTAACTTAAATTTTACCAGTGAGGTAGCTAGAGAAGAAACAATTAACGTACTAGTCAATTATATCAATACGTTTGAAAAACTTACACAATCTTAAGTAAAGTATTTGTAACATGCCGACACAGTATTTTTTACCGTATAGCATGAAGTAAATAGGAGAATAAAACATGAAAAATGCCGTTAGTTACGTAAGAGTTTCATCTGATGACCAAGCAAAACATGGCTACAGTATAGGACAGCAAATCACAAATAATATGCAATTTGCATTAAACAATGGGTATACCATAGTAAGAACATTTAAAGATGAAGGTATTTCAGCAAAAAATTTAAATAGACCTGCTTTGCAAGAGCTAATATCATTTTGTTCAGATAAAACAAACAGAATTGAGGCTGTTATAGTATGGAAGTTAGACCGTATATCACGTAATGTTGGGGATTATACTGCGACACTATGTCCTTTTTTTTGCTCAAAATAACATACAGTTATTAACTGTAACTGATATTAATGGAGATGGTCTACAAGTAGAAGCTATGCGACAAGTAGGAATGGTTTTTTCCGAAATGGAACGTAAAATGGGAGCAATGAGAACAAAGGAAGGAATACGTGGAAAAATTGCTTTAGGACAATTCCCTTACCACGCTCCATATGGTTATAAAAATAAAGTTGTGATTGGTGAAAAATACAAAAAAATGGTAATAGATGAAGATACTGCTTTTTATATTCGACAAGCATACGACATGTGTTTGCAAGGTGATTCCATACAAACAATAACTTCAAAACTTTATACACTTGGTTTTAGAAATAAGCACGGAAACAGAATTGCAAAATCAACAGTAGAGTATATTTTACACAACATAGCATATATTGGTAAGTTTTATTATGATGGGATTTTATACGAAGACACAAAATACCCAAAACTAATTGATGAAGCTGTTTATTACTCTGTTCAAGAAAAATTAAATTCTCCTAAAAAAACACGACAAACACATACTTCATTTGCATATGATGGAGTTTTGAAATGTTCTAAATGTGGTTGTGCTCTTACAGGTGAAGCCAAATACAAGAAAAACAAAGATGGTTCAATAAAGAGAAAATATGTTTATTATCATTGTACTGGTAACAGAGGGGGCGACTGCAAGAAAAATAGTTATATTAGAGAAGAATTGTTAGATGAATCAATTGCTAGCCTTTTAAAAAATATAACTATACCTGATAATGTTATTAATGCAGTATTTGAAGGTTTAAAAACAATTCATAAATCTCAAGGTGAAAATTTAGAAATTACCCAAAATTTAATTAGAAAAAGGATTAACAAAATAGATAAAAACATTAAAGATGCTTTTGAATCTGGAATGTATAAACGTAGTCAAAGTCTACAAAAAACCATAGAGGATTGGGAAGTTGAAAGAAAGAAGTTAATAATTGAAGAACAAGAAATTACTAAAAATACCAAGACCTTTTTTGAACAATCGAACCTATTATTAGAATTCTGTAAAGACTGTAATAATGCCTTTTTCAAGGAAAATGCAGAACAAAAAAGAACAATTGTAAAAATTGTGTGTTCGAACTTTTCTTATAATGGCTCAAAGCTAATAATAGAGCCTACTCCAGTATTTAAATATATCATTAAAAGTAATCTAAACAAAAAAATACTCCCCAGGTTGGACTCGAACCAACAACCTACCGGTTAACAGCCGGTTGCTCCGCCATTGAGCTACTGAGGAATATTTCTTAAATCTTAAATTGCTTTAAGTCTTTTCCCGTTCCATTAGGCTTATTCAAGCATTCTCGGAACTTCTCGTTTGGTCTTAATCTCTGTTTCCAAAGATTGTAAAATTATTATATACAAAAATTTTTTTCTTGTAAAGTGGTTAATTTTTTATATTGCTCATTTTTATTAAAATTTCTATTTCTTTATACAATGTACTCAATTCCTTAAACGTACCTGTATCAATAATTTCGCCGTTTTTCAAATACACAATTCTATCGCAAATTTTCAATGTAGAAAGTCTATGTGCAATTGCAATAATTGTCTTTTTCCCCTTAAACTCTTTTAACATTTCTGTAATTTCATTCTCTGTTTTCAAGTCTAAAGATGATGTAGCTTCATCAAAAATCAAGATTTCAGGATTTCTATACAAAGCTCTTGCAATAGCTAATCTTTGCTTTTGACCTTGCGAAAGTCCATTTGACCCTAAAATAACCTTTGCGTCAGCCTTTTCCTTAAAGGTTTGGACATAATCCCAAAGTTGAGCCTTCTTCAATGCGCTTTCCACCTGATGATAATCCACATCTAACGGGTCAATCCCCCATGCCACATTATCAGCAAATGAGCCATCTACTAAATTTATATTTTGTGGAACATATCCGATAATTTTTCTTAAAGAGAAAAAGTTTCTTTGATTAATAAAAATATCATCAAGGCTAATATTACCGTAATCTATCGGCAACAATCCCATTATAATCTCTGCCAATGTTGTTTTACCAGCGCCAGAATCACCAATTATACCAATAAATTCACCT
>CALAWF010000067.1 GCA_937894665.1 uncultured bacterium
GAATGACGAATGTGTTTGATAATCATAACAAATACCGTCATCCTGAGCGAAGCGAAGGATCTCTTACCAATGGCGTAGAGATTAACCCCTCACCTCAATCCTTTTTCCAAGGAGAGGAAGAAGTTGGAGGATTATGTCATGCTGAACTAGTTTCAGCATCTCTATCCGAACGCATTGGAAAGTTCACCTCTCCAATGGAAGAGGGGTTAGGGGAGAGGAAACAACTTTAAGGGGACATAATGCTAAAATCCGCATTCACACTTGCAGAAGTCCTAATAACCCTCGGTATAATCGGGGTTGTTGCGGCGATGACTATTCCTACTTTGATGGCAAATGTTAAAGCTCATCAATATTCTGCAAAATTTAAAAAGACTATATCAACTCAGAGTAATGCAGCAAAAATGTCGCAAGCTCAGTACGGTTTTGACTTTTCAGGTCTTACTGACAGGTGCAATGCAAATTCTGCAACTGATAACCCTGAAGATAAACAGTCCCTTTGCTCGCTTTTGAATGGAACATTGACCGGTGCAACTTATTATTATGGTTTGAATAATTTTTCCAATTATTCAATTGTGGAATCTGATGAATTTAATTCTGTTTTTTCTTTTATAAATAATAAAAATAAGCTGCCTATTTATCAATTATCTGATGGGTCTTTAATTTTATTCTCAGGTCTTTTAGGTGGGTCTGATGATGTGATTGGAGCTCCTTGTACTAGAGCCATTGGTGGAAATCCAGGAATTAACGCAGATGGTGAGTATAAAGGTTATGGAACCGGATGTTACGCTCTTATTGATGTAAATGGAGTTTCCAAGCCTAACAAAGAAGTTAAATGCACAAGAGGAACTAATGAACGTTCAACAATGGAAGCTGGGGATTGTATTGTTGAACCTAAAGATATGGGCGATATTTTCCCTATCGTTATCTATGATGGTTCTGTTTCTCCATATTCTGCCGCTGCAGCTTATGCCTTTTCGCATTCTAAATAGAGAAATCCGAGGGTTTATTTTCCCTCGGACTTTTTAATCTTATCTGTAATTTGTGAATTGAAGGGGAACATCGTATTTATCTTCATTTTTTCGCAAAGTTTGAATTACGGCTTGTAAATCGTCTTTATCTTTGCCTGTAACTCTCACTTGTTCCCCTTGAATTGATGTTTGAACGTTTAATTTTGTTGCTTTAATATCGGATACAATTTTCTTTGCTAACTCTTGAGTTAAGCCTTTTTTAAGATTAAAAACTTGTCTGATATTTCCGCCTAAAGCGTTTTCCGGAGTTTGTGGGTCAAGAATTTTCAAGCTCAAATTCCTTTTTACAAGTTTTGATTGAAGAATATCAACAATATTTTTTAATTTCATATCGTCATTAGTTGTAATTGTGATTGATTTGTCTGCATCCAATTCAACTTGAGAATTTGAATCTTTAAGGTCAAATCTTGTTGATAATTCTCTTTTCACTTGGTCAACTGCGTTAACAAGTTCTTGTTTATTGTATTCAGATACAATGTCAAAACTACAATCTTTAGCCATATAATAACCTCCTATAATCTTATAGGGTTATTTATAACATAAAAAAGCAGGATTTAAAAATCCTGCACGGGAAAATTACACACTATCTACTTTTTCTATTACATGGAATTTATTTTTTGATTTTTGTTTTTATCTTATTGAATACGTTTTTGATAACTTTGATAACTTTTTTACCGCCTTTGAATGCTAAAATACCGGCTATTCCCAAACCAACAACAGCAAATAATTTTTTCCAATTTTTGTTATCTTTTTCTTTTCTTGTTGGTTCGAATTTGTCTTCTTTTAAATGTCCTTGCATTGTAACATTAGACATTGAGCCTGTAATTCCCGGAGTGTACCAAGAATCAACAGGATTTGGAATTGTTTGATTTAAAAATGCTAACCCTAAATCATTATTAAGGGCAGGATTTGACAAATTATACATATAACTGTTGTCTTGCATTCAAAAACCTTCCAATAACCTTTTACCTTACACTTATATAAAGTAATTTTTTGTAAAGTAATTTACTTTTTTGTGAAAATTTGCTTTAATATTCTTAACAATATGAGGGCTGATTATGAATATGTTTAAAAGATGGTATGATGCAGATGCGGTTGTTAGCCGTGCTATCAATGAATTAGAGAAATCGACCGAAGAGGTTCAGGTTCGTTGTGCGGATTATATTATTGATTTACTTAAAGATGTTGAACTTGAAGAATTGAGTTTGGATGATCAATACAATTACATTATGCGTAGATGGTATGACAAAAATGTTAAGGTTTCGCACGCTATTGAGTATTTGAGATTATCTCCGGCAGATGTTCGCAGAGAAACAGCTTTGAAAGTTCTTAAATATCTAAAAGATTTGAATGCTTAACATTTTAGACTTTTAGCTTTTTATATTGTTCAATGTTATTGGAGGAAGAATTGTGTCGGATGATTTAAACAAAAATGTTATAAATTTATTTTCTGAACATAATAATAACCATATTACCCCTGAAATCAGAGAAAAAATAAAATATTATGCAGGGTTTAATTATGTAAAGGTAAAAAAAGATGCAAATGGAAATAAGTTTAACAAAGAACATTTGCTTAAATATCGTCTAAAATGTCATTATATGGTTACCGTAATGCGAGAGATTGATGGCGAAGTTGTCTTGTATTCTTATGATGTGCCAAATGATGATTTGTTCAAGTTTATGAAATCGTTTGATGAAAATACATTAGATGGAACAATTATTGAAATTGACAAATACTTCCCGGAAGATTTAGCGTAAGAGATTTGGAATATGTGTTTTTTTAAGAAGTATCACGAAAGTTTATTTAGATGTACAAAGCCGTATCAGTATGTAGGGGGAGAATATTTATCTTTCAATAAGGATTTTGATTCTGCAAAAGTTAGATTTGTTCTTGCGTTCCCTGACAAATATGAAATCGGGATTTCTAATCTGGGTGTCAGAGTTCTTTATGAAATGATTAATCGTAAGCCTGATTTTATGTGCGATAGAGTTTATGCTCCGGAACCTGATTTTCAGCCAAACCCTTTATATGCTTTAGAATCGAAAAAAGCATTGAATGAATTTGACGGGTTTGGTTTTTCCGCTCAGTATGAAATGGCTTATCCTACTATTTTAAAAATGCTTGAAATGTCTGGTATTCCATACAGAAATGAAGATAGAACAGATGATGATCCAATTATATTTGCCGGCGGTCCTTGTACATACAACCCTCTTCCATTGTCAGATTTTATTGATGTCTTTTTGATTGGTGATGGCGAAGATGCAATTGTTGAAGTTTGTGAAATTTTAGAAAAAACTAAGGGTTTGCCACGACAAGAAAGGATAAAAGCACTTTGCGAAGGTGAACATTCCGGTAGATGGTCAAAATCTTTAGGTGGAAAAGTCAGAAAAAGAATTGCAAATCTCCAAAAAGAAACAGCTCTTGTGTCTTATCCAATACCGTTTTCTTCTTCTATTCAAGATAGAGCGGTTGTTGAAATCCGTAGAGGATGCGGTAGAATGTGCCGTTTTTGTCAACCGGGACATGTTACTTTGCCAATTAGAGAACGCAGTGCTGAAGATATTATCGATATTTCAAAAGAGCTGGTAAAAAATACCGGCTATGATGAGTATTCGTTATTATCTCTTTCTTCTAATGATTACGCAAATATAAACGAAGTTATAAAAGAATTAGCCGTAGATTTTAATGACAAAAAGATTTCTGTATCTTTGCCAAGTCAAAGAATTGATGGCTTTAATTTGGAGTTGGCTAATCTTGTTCAAAGTGTTAGAAAATCAACAATGACACTTGCTCCTGAGGCCGGAAGTCAAAGACTTCGTGATGTAATTAAAAAGAATATTACAGAAGAACAGATAATGAATGCTGTTTTGACCTTGTACGAAAATGGCTGGTCTAGAGTTAAATTTTATTTTATTTGCGGGCTTCCGACTGAAACTCTTGAAGATATGGATGAAATGGCGGAATTATTTAGACGTATTCGCTATCGTGCAAGATTAATCAAAAAAGAAAAAGGGTTAAAACATTCTCTTGATTTAACTTGTACGTTATCAATTTTTGTTCCTAAACCTTTTACTCCGTTCCAGTGGTGTCCACAGATGGATTTAGATGAAGTTACGGCACATATTCATTACTTGATGGAACAGGTTTCTCATATCAAAGGTGTAAAAGTTAACTATCATGAAAAATTTGTATCATTGATAGAAGCTGTACTTACTCGTGGAGATGACTCACTTTGCAAATATATTGAAGCTCTTTATAAAAAAGGCTGTTATTTGGATGCGTGGGGAGAATATTTTAAAAAGAATGTTTGGTTTGAAACTGCAGAGGAGCTTGGGCTGGATTTGAACGCTTTGGCTCAAAAGCAATTTGCTTTAGATGAAGTTTTACCTTGGGATTTCATTGATACCGGAATAAACAAGGAATGGTTTGTTGAAGAATACAAAAAGGCTTTTGCGGTAGATGCAAATTCTCCTCATATTGTCCCGACTTGTCAACAAAAATGTGTAAATTGTGGTGTTTGTACTAATTTTAAAGTTCATAAAGTTATGGCAAAACCCTTCGTTGCAAGTGATGAAGCTCAAGAGTTGGCGAAAAAAATTGCAATTCCAACTAACCCAGCTTTAGCACCAAAGGATGTTAAAGAGGTCTTTAGATACCGAGTAAAATTAACCAAAACAGGTATTTTGAGATATTTTTCTCATTTGGATTGGCAAAATACGTTTTTCAAAGCAATTACTCGTTCAGATTTAAAAGTTTCATTTTCATATGGTTTTAATCCAACAATGAAGATTTCAATGGGTATTGCTCTTCCATTATTCTGTGAAAGTATAACCGAATTAGTTGATATTGATTTGTGGGAAGATGTTTCACCTGAACACGTGAAAGAAGAACTACAAAAGGTTTTGCCGAAAGAATCACAAATTATAAGTGTTGAAAAGATAGATAGGTCGGCTCCATCTATTGATCAAACCGCTTGTTGGGCAGAGTATAAAATTAAAATTGCTGATGTGGTAAACAGTTCAGGAAAGCCACTTTACGATTTTGAAAATTTAGTATATAATACAGAAAAAGTTTTGGCTTCTGACGAAATTTTAGTTGAGAAGAAAAACAAAAAAGGTTTAGTGAAAACAATAAATATCAAAACTTCGATTGGTTCTCACCGATTTGAGGATGGTTATTTATTCATAGTATTAAAGACTGGTCAAGGGTCTGAAATCCCGCCATTAAGAGCAGATGTTTTGATGAATATTATTGCTCCTGATGTTTTGTTTGATATTACTAGGGTTAAATTCTTAACTGAGTCTTTGCATGAGTTATAGAAAAGGATTTTTTATGAGTGAAAAAAACAGAAATTCAAATCAATCAGTAGAGAAAAAGATTGTAATTGCAGAACGTGATAATATTGCTGCAGTTCTTGAAAACAAAAAGGTTACAGACTTTTTTATCCATAGAGGAGAAGTCTTATTAGGAGATGTTTATTTGGCAACGGTTGATAATATTTTGCCAAGTATTGATGCCGCATTTGTTAATGTTGGTACTGATAAAATGGGATTCCTCCACGCTCAAGATGTTATGGGTAAAGGAACATTAAAAGAAAAACTTTCTCCAAAACAAAAATTGGTTGTTCAAGTTGTTAAAGAACCAACAGGTCATAAAGGACCTAGAGTTACAACTGAAATTAGTCTTCCTGGAAGATTTTTGGTATTGATGCCAAATGAGCCTGGTGTTAACGTAAGTAAAAAGATTGAAAATTCTAAAGAACGTGCAAGATTAAAAGCTATTGTAAATCTAATCAAACCTGTTGGTGTCGGTGTAATTATCAGAACAGAAGCAGAAGGTCAATCAGAAGCTGATATTCAAGAAGATTTAGAAATCTTATTAGAAAAATGGAATAATATAATTACATCTGCAGAAACTTTAACTCCTCCTAATTTGATTTATAGAGATCAAGATTTGTTATACAGAGTTATTCGTGAGGCTTGTACTGACGATGTAAAAGAAATTATCGTAGATACTCCATTTGCGTTGAATAGAGTTCAAAATATTTTACAGAATTGGCATATTGCAAAAGGTACTCAAGTTTCTTTATATAAAGGGACAGAACCTCTTTTAGTGGCAATGGATATTCACAAAGAAATCAAAGCTGCTTTGAATATCAAAGTAAATATGCCATCCGGCGGTTATTTGTTTATTCAGCAAACAGAAGCCTTAACTGTAATTGATGTAAACAGCGGTAAATTTATTAGTTCTGCAACTCAAGATGAAACAATCTTGAAAACAAATATTGAGGCTGTTCACGAAATCGCTCGTCAATTAAGATTGCGTAACATTGGGGGTATGGTTATCGTTGACTTTATTGATATGATGTCCAGAGCAGATAAACTTGCAATGATGGAAGAATTGGAAATTGCTCTTGAACCTGATAAAGCGAAACCTCAAGTTGGTCAATTATCTGATTTGGGACTTGTAGAACTTACTCGTCATCGTCAAGGTCAATCTTTATCAGAAATCTTTACCAAAAAATGTCCTCACTGCCAAGGTAGCGGATATTCAATGATTGATTTTAACTTTGCAACTCCAACCGCTGAAGGCGAATACCGTGCAAAAGCTGCAAAAATTAAACTTCCGACAGGAACATTCAAGAAAAATAATAAATTTAATAACAATAAAAACAATCAACAACAGCAACAACCTGCACCGGAAGTTCAAGAACAACCACAACGTCCCGTGATTGAAACTGAACCAGAAGTTGTTGCAACAGAGGAAGTTGTTAAAAAAGAAAATAACAGAAGAAATAAAAACAGACGTAACAACAAGTTTGATAAAAATAAACAAACTCAACCTCAAGTAGAGGAACAAGAAATTAAACCTGTTGAACAACCAGTTTCTCAAGAACAACCGGTTGTTGAAGAAACAAAAGGTGTGGAAC
>CALAWF010000068.1 GCA_937894665.1 uncultured bacterium
TCTGGATAACTATTCGCAAATGTTGGATACTTTTCTCTTTCTACTGCGGCTGTTTTATCGTAAATTTTAATTTTTCCTCTTGAATTAATTGGATTACAAGAAAATCTTTTTAGTGATGATGCACCGTCATTATAATAAAGATTATCATCAATAGTATCTACAACTCTAAATCCATTGTTTTCTTTTTTCATTTGCCTAATTTGTGTATAATTACCTTTTTTAGCTAGAATATATGGATTATCTTTGCCAACTTGTTTCATATAAATCATGTCAGCTTTTCCGCCATAAATCCATTCTTTGTGCAAAATTCCTAAATCTTCTGTTTTTGCCAAAACTTTGCCTGTATCTGGGTCCGTGAAAGTTCTTTGAACTGCACCATTTGCAAGTTTTGTTTCTTTAACTGTTAAAGCATTAACATCTTTATTAAGAGCTTTACCAATATTGATTCTTGGTTGTTTTGCTCTTAATTCTGCTGCTGCTTTTTCTGCGGCTTCTTTTGCTGCAATTTGTTCTGCTTCTGCTTTTTTAGCAGCATCAATAGCGGCTTGTTCTTTAGCTTTTACAGCTCTTTCATAATTTGTTCCTCTAGTTGAGAAATTTCCATAATTATCTCTACCATCTAAAGAATGTTGAATACCTTTTGTTTCGCTTGGATTTTTTAACATACTTTGAACAGAATGATCAAGTGGATATTCACCATAAACTCTATCTTGAGTTGCTTTATGGTTTATAAAAGTTTCATTTCCATAATTTTTGTGATAATCCAATCCTTTATGTTGTAGAACTCCTTGTGGATTATATTCTTTTGTTAATGTTGCACGTTCTTTGTAACACCACCATTTTGATGTAGATTTATTAACAGTAATTCTATCTCCACCGAAAACTCCTGCACCTTTTTCTCTAGTTACAGTTGTTGTTCTCCAAAGGTCATTATCTCCGCCACCGGTAATAGTTAATTTTCTGGAACCATCTTCGAGGTAATCAATTCTTGCAGTTGCTTCTTGACCATTACGTGTAATTTGTCTTTCCAAACCGGTAACTTTTCCTGTAATTGGATCTGTCAGAGTTAATGTTTTTCTAACAGGAACGGCTTTAGGAGCAACTTCTGCAACAACTTTTTTTGAGTTTTTTCCAAAAACCCGTCCAACGCTACTAAAAATTCTTGATACGTTCATAAATTTTCCCCTTTATTCAATTATTCTATTTTATTTTCCCCTTGGAATAAAAATCCTATGTATATATAAAGTTTAAATACTATTAAAAATTGTTAGAGTTATTATAGTTTGTTAAAAAATATTAAGGAGTAATTTATAAAAGAAAAAGTGAACCGAAAAAGGAAAACACGAATGACCAAATGACTCGAGTTATCAGGGGCTATGCCCCCGAACCCCTCTATAAATCTTAAACGCATTCGTCATACTGAGCGTAGCGAAGTATCTCTAACCGAACAAGTTTTCCCCCCTCTCCCTAACCTTCTCCCACAAGGGGCGAGGGAAAGAATAATCGCAAATGTCATCCTGAACTGCGGATTTTGGCAAGAGCGAAGCTCGTCTAGGGGA
>CALAWF010000069.1 GCA_937894665.1 uncultured bacterium
TTAAAACCACTTAATCAATGTTTTGGCGGGGGAGTTATGTATTTGAAGCACGGGGATAAAAATACTGCCGTGATTATTAATTCAATGACCAATAATGGTAAACAGTTGATAATGGTGCAAAAGTATATTCCTAAAGCTATTTATGGTGATAAGAGAGTTTTATTCTTAGGAGATGAAGTTTTAGATTATTGTGTTCAAAAAACTCCTAGTAATGATGATTTCAAATTCTGTGAACACAATGATAGCAATATTAAAAAAGCACTTTTGTCTGAAGAAGAAAAAGCAAAATTTAAACCGGTTGCTCAAAAACTTTCTTCAATGGGTATCTGTATGACCGGTTTAGATGTAATTGATGGAAAAATTATTGAAGTAAACGTTACTAGTCCTTGTTATTTCATAAAAGAAATTAACAATCATTTTGGCTGCCATTTAGAAGATAAAATTGCAGATTATATTCTTTCTATGGCAGAAAAACATCTATTAGTTAATGTCTAAAGTTCAATGTCTTTTATTTCACTCTTGAAAATACTTCAACATCAATATCGTCAAAAGTATTTGTATTGAAATATGCACAAGATGCAACCATAGCTGCATTATCTGTGCAGAATTTCATTGCTGGTGCATTTACTCTGTAACCTTCTTTTTCAAGGTCAAAAACCTTTTTACGAATTTCTGAATTTGCTGCAACACCACCTGCAATAACTACTTGATTGTAGCCTCTTTCTTTGGTTGCTTTTTTTAGTTTTTTAACAAGTGTTTTCGAAACATCTTCTTGGAAACTAGCACAAATATCTTGAATTACGTTTTCAGGTAATTCAGAATGTTCTGCATCGCAGTATTCTGCTTTTAATTTTTTTACAAGACGAAGAACAGCTGTTTTTAGCCCACTGAATGAGAAATTGTATCCATCAACTTTGCCCTCCGGTAGTTCATATGCTTTTGGATTTCCAAGTTGAGCAAGTTTATCAAGTCTAGGTCCTCCAGGGTATGGAAGTCCGATTAATCTAGCAACTTTATCATATGCTTCCCCAACGGCATCATCAATTGTTTCGCCTAAAATTGTTTGTTTTGAATAAGATTCAACATCAATAATTTGAGTGTGTCCCCCACTAACTAATAGAGCCATAAATGGAGGTTTTATATCTGTGTCAATATAATTCCCGCAAAGGTGTGCGTTGAGGTGGTTAACTCCGATAAATGGCTTGTCATAAACAAGAGCTAATGTTTTTGCTGCATTTAAACCAACAAGCAAACAACCAACAAGTCCTGGACCAACTGTTCCTGCAAATGCAGTAATTTGTTCTGGTTTTAATTCTGATTGGTCAAATGCTTCTTGAACAATAATATTGATTGCATCAAGATGTTCTCTAGCTGCAATTTCTGGGATTACTCCACCAAATTTTTCGTGAGTTTTGATTTGAGAAGCTACAATATTTGCAATTACTTCTCGTCCATTTTTTACGATTGCACAAGCTGTTTCATCGCAACTCGATTCAATTGCCATAATATAATTATCATATCCTGAATCGGGACCGATTTTTACTGTTTGTTCGCTAAATAAAGTTTTCTTTTCCATACCCTTATTCTACTACAAAGGGAAAAATATACAAAAATTTATTACCAAGGATAATCTTTTGCGATTGTCCAGTTATCGTACATAATTAATCCTGCACAAAACATCCCTCTTCCATTTTTGTTACAACCTAAATTCCAACAGGTTGAATTTTTATACCAGTTTCTATCAGGATTATCAACAGGAGGAGTACAAGCTGTTTTAGCAGACCACTTCCCTCTTGGAGCAAGTCCATGTCTTTGATCTACTAATAAATAAAACGTGTCTTTCCCAAACTGATTTGGTTTAGAATAAATGCCGTTTATATCTACCAAAAGACCTCGGCTATAGGATTCTTCTGAGTGGTCATCTCCTCCTGTAATAATATCTACTCCATTTAATAATGTATAAACTTTACTTCCTCCAAAGCCAGGGCGAAGTAAAGCAAGTCCGGTTTCTCTATTCCCAGAAATTTCTTTATATGGAATAGCTTTTTCATTTGAAAGATCTTTAAATGTGTCTTTTTGATATTTTATATAGTTTACTATATATGTTTCAAACCAATCATCTTTTGTAAAATCCCAACCTGATAAATCTCCATTATCTGCTTCTGACATCCTTATTGCTTGTGCAATTTGAGAGTAAGCTCCTTTTAATCTGGTAACAGTTTCTTTTTTCTGGGCATTTGTAATCAGTGTTGGAATTGTCATTGTTGCAACAACGCCTATAATTCCCAAGGTAATTAATACTTCTGCAAGAGTGAATCCTTCTTTATTTTGAGTCCATCGATTTGAAAACATGTTTTCTCCTTGCTCTTTTGTAAAGTAATATTATTAAAAACTTATTAATAATAATAAATATTCTATATAAACAATAATATTTATCACATATAAACAAAAAGATGTCAATATAATTTCAAAAATATATAATTTAATTATGAGTGTAAATGAAGACTTAAGAATTTTATTGATAAAAGAAAAATTAACTATTACTGAGTTTGCAAGATTGGCTAGTGAACAGTCAGGCAAAAAATATACTGTTTTCGGTATTTCTCAAAAATTAGCCCGAAATTCTATAAAATATGACGAAATGAAGTTTTTTGCTAAAGTCTTAGGTTATGATTTGAAATTTGAAAAGATTGATGAGTAAATTTTAAAAATATTGATAAATTCCTATGTGTTCTGGATATAGTGTGCTTTTGACTTTATTGTAAAGTTATGTAACGATATGCAATAGATATAGCAATTATATACTCGTAAAATACTTTATTAATATGTAAGCGATAAGCAAACAATAAAAAAGATTAAATAAACACGAGACATAAATTATACACTACCTACTACACACTAACCTTCTACACACGAGGAATTGAAAAAGATTCCAAACTCTTTCCAAAAGAAAGGGTTTTTTTTTGCCTAAATTTTTCTTACAATTTCTTTTATGTTAAAAATTAACTTTTTCTTAATTATTCGAAAGGTTAGAATACTTGATTACTTTTTTTGTTGATGGTACTATCTGCATGTTATAGTAGTATAATATGTTACACATAAAGAAGGAGTAAAAACTTATGGTAAACGTAGCAATTAACGGTTTTGGTAGAATCGGCCGTAACACTTTAAGAGCCGCTATCAAAGAAGGTATTTTTGACAAAATTAATTATGTAGCAATCAATGACCCAGGTCTAAAACCTGAAGATGCTGCTAGAATCTTCAAATATGATTCAGTTATGGGTAAATTCGAAGGTACTGTTGAAGCTTATGAAGAAGGTATTATCGTTAACGGTAAAAAAATCAAATTCTTCGCTGAAAAAGATCCAGCTCAATTACCTTGGAAAGATTTAGGTGTTGAAGTTGTTGTTGAATCAACTGGTTTCTTCACAGATGCTGAAAAAGCTAAAGCTCACATCGCAGCTGGTGCTAAGAAAGTTATCATTTCAGCTCCTGCTAAAAACGAAGACAAAACTATCGTTTTAGGTGTTAACGAAAATGAATACGATCCAGCTAAACACAACGTTATTTCAATGGCTTCTTGTACAACTAACTGCTTAGCTCCTGTAGCTAAAGTTATCTTAGAAAAATTCGGTATCGTTAAAGGTTTGATGACAACT
>CALAWF010000070.1 GCA_937894665.1 uncultured bacterium
TTTTCGGTTCTACTTTTTCTTTTTTCATCGAAATAAAAAAGAAAAAGTGAACAAGGGAAGTAATCAAACCCTCTTCCTAATCCTTCTCCCTCGGGAAGGGAACTTATTAATGTTGGGTTTTCTAACCCAACCTACATTTCTAGTCAATCCATAATAGCAGAATGTAAATTACCCATACAAAAAGTCGGTAACCAAGTTTTGGTTGCCGACTTCAATATTATAAACCTCAATTAGTCTCTTTTCTTCAATGTTGGGAATGCAATTACATCACGGATTGAAGGAGAGTTAGTTAATAGCATTACAAGTCTATCAATACCAAGACCTAAACCACCCATTGGAGGAACACCGTGTTCTAATGCACAGATATAATCTTCATCAATAGGCATTGCTTCTTCATCACCTGCTGCTTTTGCTGCCATTTGAGCTTCAAATCTAGCTCTTTGGTCAATCGGGTCAGTCAATTCTGAGAATGCGTTACAGATTTCCCAACCGTTAACACGAGTTTCAAAACGTTCTGTCAATCTTGGATTATCTCTGTGAACTTTTGAAAGCGGTGATATATCTTTTGGATAATCATAAATATGAATTGGTTGAATTAAAGACGGTTCGATTTTTTCTTCGAATACACGTTCAATAACTTGTCCCCATTTATCACAATCATCAGCATCTACGTGAACTGATTTTGCAGCTTCTTTTGCTTCTTCAACAGTTTCAATTTTGTTAAAATCAATTCCTGTTGCTTCTTCAACAGCACCTAACATAGTTTTTCTATCCCAAGGTGGAGTTAAGTCGATTTCATTTTCGCCATAAGTGATTTTTGTTGTACCCAAAACTTCTTTTGCTACATAAGCAACTAAGTTTTCAGTCAATGTCATCATATCGTTGTAATCAACATATGCTTGGTACAATTCCATCATCGTAAATTCGGGATTGTGGCGAGTATCAATACCTTCGTTACGGAATGAACGGTTAATTTCAAAGATTTTTTCGCTTACACCACCAACCATCAAACGTTTCAAATATAGTTCCGGTGCAATTCTCAAATACATATCCATATCAAGTGTATTATGGTGAGTGATGAATGGTCTGGCATTTGCACCACCTGCTTGAGGATGAAGCATTGGAGTTTCAACTTCCATAAATCCTAAACCAGTCAAATATTCTCTAACTTTTTGGATAATTAAACTTCTTTTTTTGAATGTTTGTCTAACATCATCGTTAACAATCATATCAACATATCTTTGACGGTATTTTGTTTCAACGTCAGTCAAACCGTGGAATTTTTCAGGCAATGGCAATAATGATTTTGATAAAATTTCTAATGATTTTGCTTTAATAGTCAATTCTCCACGTGGAGTTCTTCTAACTGAACCATAGAAACCAACAATATCACCAATATCAATTGATTTTAAAGTTTTCAAATCTTCTTCTGACAAGTTTTCTTTATGTGAGAAGATTTGGATTTTTCCTGATGCATCAACCAAATCAATAAACATTCCGGTATTTCTGTTTGCCATTACACGCCCTGCAACGTGATAACAATCTTCTGTTTCTTCTCCGGCAGCAAGCTCTTTGTACTTGTCTTGCAAATCTTGAGCCATAATATCTTTATCATATCCGTATGGATAAGGGTTCAAACCACGTTCTCTCAAGTTTTCCATTTTCTGAATTCTTACGTTACGAATTTGGCTTTGAGAAGAACCTGTTTCTTGATTTTTTACGTTTTGAGTCATATTTTTCTACCTTCTATTTGTACTTAAATTCGCAATACGATTGTAACACAAAAACATATTATTTTTAGATTTCAAAATTTAATTTATTAATACTCAATTTTTTGGTAAAATTTTTATATGAGAATTTTAGGAATAGATCCGGGAATGGCAATAGTTGGTTATAGTATCGTCAATTATGACGGCAAAACTCCTGTGCTTGAACATTCCGGCTCAATCCAAACGCCAAAAGGGAAAAGAGAATCTGCAAGATTATTAGAAATTTTTAATGATATGACCTCTATTGTAAAAAAATATCAACCTGATGTTTGTGCAATAGAAAAACTCTTCTTTTTCAGAAATCAAACAACCGTAATGCCGGTTGCTCACGCAAGGGGAGTAATTCTAACTGTACTTGAACAGTTTAATATTCCAATTTACGAATATACCCCAATGGAAGTTAAACAAATTCTCACGGGATATGGAAGAGCTGATAAAAAAGAAGTTGAACAAATGGTAAAAATAAGTTTAGGTACAGAAAATTTGCCTAAACTGGATGATACCGTTGACTCTATCGCTATTGCAATTTCTTACACCAGAAGTACTGATGCCATAGAAGATTTGAAAAAATTTGAGTTATAATTAAATAAATGTTAATATACTTCAAGGGATATTATGGATAGAATTTTAGTTAAAAATATAACAATTTTAAGTCTAATTTTAGGACTAATTTTAGGGGTCTTAGCTCCTATTCCTATTGTCGGGATGATTATGTTATTCTTGCTTTTGCTAGGTTCAGCACCACTTGTTATGATTTATTTAATTATGGACGGAAAACTTGAATTAACAACTACAAAAGACAGTATTTTAAATGGAGCATTATCTGGTTTTATGACGAATATAACTTTTGCAATTGCATATTGTATTATAATGGTTATTTTGTCAAAATGTTTTCATTACACCCCGAACTTTTTCCTAACCGCAATGATAGAAAATTCCCCAATTTGGTTACTTGGAACATTTATTATATTTTTAGGAATTTTATGTGCAACAACCAACGCTTTTGCAGGTTTTGCAACATATTACATAATTAATCTTATTCGTGATATTTACGAAAACAAACACAAAAACGACTAAATTTACACATCTGAAATATAAAGGAAAAAAATAATGACAGAATTTCAATCAAAAATAAGAACTATCGAATGGATGGGAACATATTCCAAAATGGTTGATCAAACCAAATTCCCAACCCAATTTGAATATGTTGACGTAACAACAGGACAACAAATGTTTGATGCAATCAAAACAATGATTGTTAGAGGAGCACCGGCTATCGGAATTGCAGGAGCTCACGGGGTTGTTTTATACGCTCAAGAACTTGAAAAAGAAAACTTGCCAAGAGAAGAATTTATTTCAAAACTTCTTGAAAAATCAGATTATATGGCAAGTGCAAGACCTACAGCCGTAAACCTTATGTGGGCAGTCAAAAAGCAAAAAGAAATTATTAAAAATTCAAAATCTGATATTAAAACTCTTATCAAAGAACTTGCCGATAATGGAAAAAAACTTGAACTTGAAGATATTGAAATTAACAAAAAAATTGGTGATTACGGAGCAGAAGTTGTTCCCAAAGGTGCAACCATTTTAACTCACTGCAACGCAGGAGCTTTGGCGACAGTTGGTTATGGTACGGCACTGGGGGTAGTTCGTTCAGCTTTTGCAAACGACCCGACTGTACAAGTTTTTGCAGACGAAACTCGTCCTCGTCAACAAGGTGCAAGAATTACAACACTTGAATTAACAATGGATGGTATTCCTGTAACATTGATTACAGATGGAATGTGTTCATACTTTATGAAAAAAGGAATGATTGATATGGTTTGCGTTGGAGCAGATAGAATTGCGGCAAACGGTGATGCTGCAAACAAAATCGGTACATACACTGTTGCAATTGCAGCTAAATACCACAACATACCATTCTATGTTGCAGCTCCATTATCAACAATTGACACAAGTATCAAAACAGGAGATGATATTGTAATAGAAGAACGTTCCCATGATGAAGTTACACACATCAACGGAAAACCAATTTGTGCAGAAGGAGTTAATATTATTAACCCAGGATTCGATGTAACTCCGCATGAATTGATTGCTGGTATTATTACAGAAAAAGGAATTTTAAGACCTGATTACAACAAATCAATTGAAGAAGCATTTAATATAAAATAAAGGGAGGGAAATATGAAAAAGTTATTATTAACAACAATCGCATTATCAATGCTTGCAATGCCACTTCCGGCAATGGCAGGAACTCACGGAACTAACGGACACGTAAGCGGAAGATCAGTAGGTGCCGCAGCATTATCATTACTTATTTGGCCTGGTCTAGGTCAAGCAGTAAACGACCAAAAATATGACAAAAATGCAACTCACGCAATCTTAGGATTAACTGGGGTATTCAGAATTTGGTCATGTTATGATGCATTCGTTGACCGTCAAGGCGGCGTTTGGCACAATAGAATTTAGTTTTTTATTTAATAGAACTAAGACCGGCGGATTTATAAATCCGCCGGTCTTTAATTTTACTTCTTGCCTTATAAACCTTACTACGGTTTTTGGAATACGAAAATATATTCGTGAGTAAAAATGCTAAATCCACCTGCCAACGCTCTATAACGCCACAAGTTTGCAGTTCTGCCTTTTCCTCTTTCGTTGCCTTGAATATCTTTAACAATAGTTGATTTTAGGATAAAACCAAGTTTTCTCATTCTATTCATACATTCAAAACCTAAAGGTTGAACTTCTGAATTTTTATAACTATCTCCAATAATCAAGCACGCAAAACGACCGCTTTCAAGTAAGTCATAGCCGTTTTTGGCAACTTTTTCAAACATGTCATAAAATTCTTCTGTTGTTGCACAGTTTGAAAGGTCCTCTTTCTTATCAGAAAACTTGATAATATCATCATAAGGTGGATGAAGCATCAAGAATTGAGCTTTTTCTTCACCCATAATATCTAGTCTTGCTTTAACTTTTTCAACTGCCAATTCGCTTGTGGAATCCGCACAAATAATATTCACATCTGTTACAAGTTGTTTTGGAGTAAATTTTTCTGAAACGCTTTCAGCTAAATCGTCTTTCAATTCAACACCAATACAACGTCTATTCATATTGATAGCTTCGATACCGGAAGTTCCGGAACCAAAGAACAAATCAAGAACAACATCATTTTTCTTGGTATATCTCTCATACATTTGTTGTGCAATTTGAGGGATATAATTTCCGTGGTATTCGTTAGAATGTCCGTGTTCTCTCAATCTTGAAGGGAATTGCCATAGAGTTCCGGTCAAAATGTGAGCATAATCTCTCCATCTTTTTAAATTTATATCACTATATTTGGTAGTCTTTACGTCAGGTTGTTTTACAATCTGCAAGTCAGCCTTTTTCTTTGGCTGTAATTTTAAATTTGATAAAGCTTTTCTAACCAAAATGTCCCCCGTATAATTATCCAAGTCTTCTTTTACATTCCAATAGTATTAAATTGTTTCAAATTTGTAATCAAACGTTTAGATGATTTTGTGTTTGATGTAGATTGAGATTGTGGATTGAGGGGAAAACAAGAAGCAGAGCAATGGCAAGAATAAGACAATTATCAAAACATTTAATCAACCAAATTGCAGCGGGAGAAGTAATTGAGCGTCCGGCATCAGTTGTAAAAGAATTAGTAGAAAATTCCGTGGATGCGGGAGCAACAAGAGTAAGTATTGAAATTACCAATGAATGCAGAGATATACGTGTTGCAGACAATGGCTGCGGAATTCATCCTGATGATATTTTGCTTGCTTTTTCAAAACACGCAACAAGTAAAATCAAAGAAGATGACGATTTATTTGATATTCATACCCTTGGGTTTAGAGGGGAAGCTCTTGCCAGTATAATTTCTATTGCTAAATTAACCTGTATTACAAGAACAAAAGAATTTGAAACAGGAACAAAGGTAACTTGCGAAAATTCAGAAGTAAAACAAGTTGAAACAGGTTGTGCAGTGGGAACAATTATGGACATCAAAGACTTATTTTATAATGTTCCTGTTCGTTTAAAGTTTTTAAAAAGTTCAAATACAGAATTTTCTTATATTCAAGAAATTGTTCAAGCTATTGCCTTATCTCATCCTGAAGTATCAATTGAGTTGAAAAAATTCGGCAAAACTGTTCTAAAAACCACAGGGCAAAATAATCTAACTCAAACAATAAAAGAAGTTTACTCATCAGACGTTACAAATAGTTTGAAAGAAGTTCTAAAAACTGATGCAATTTCAGGTTTAAAAATCAGCGGATTTGTAAGCACCCCTGATTATACCCGCTCCAGCAAAAAAAGTTATCACTTGTACATAAATTCAAGAAGCGTTAAGTGTCCAATCTTTCAAAAATCAATTGACATGGTTTATAAAAACTTAACCGCAAACAACAAGTATCCATTTGTAGTGCTTAATTTAGAAATTCCACCACATGACGTGGATGTAAATGTTCACCCGACCAAAAAAGAAGTTCGATACAAAAATCCTAATCAGATTTTCAATTTTATCTATTCAGCGGTTGAAGCCGGTCTTTCAAACTACAAAGAAACACCAAGAGAAGAGGCACATTACTCTTCATACGAAAGATTTGAACCACAAAATGATTCTGTTGTAAGTTTTCCGCAATCGACAAAAGAAGTTTATATTGATGAAAAATCAGACACAATGTATGTTTCTGACCTAGGGATGAAACAAATTGAAGAAACTGAAACTTTCACCCCTCAACAAAACAACGAACAAACTTTTGTTCAACAGAAACAAATATTTTCACCTCAAACAACCGCTCAAATTGAACCGGCAGATAAGATTATCGGTCAATATCACGATACTTATATCCTGATTGATACAGAAGAAGGGTTAGAAATTGTTGACCAGCACATAGCTCAAGAAAGATATATTTACGAAAAATTAAAATCCGAGAAAAATATAATTTCTCAAATGCTGTTTGTTTCAGATGTAATTCAAGTTTCTTCAACAGAAGCAGAACTCATAAAAGAAAATATAGAAAAATTTGAAAAGTTTGGATACGGAATTGAATTTCTAAATGATACAGAACTTATCTTCCGCAAAGTTCCGCAATTATTATCGAAAGCAAATCCGAAAGACATTATTGCTGATATTTTGCAAAATATTGAAGGAGATATTGACAATCTTGAAGAAAGAATTCTTATCACCACATCTTGCAAAGCCTCTGTAAAAGCAAATACAAAACTTTCAATCTGGCAAATGGAAGACATTATCAAAAAATGGCGAACAACAAAAATGCCTTATACATGCCCGCACGGACGACCGATTTCTAAAACAATTCCGCACAAAGAACTTGCAGGATTTTTCCAACGAGCTAAGTAATTTTTAAATTATCTAAGCATCATATCGTTTGAACGATTTTTCAATTGATTTAGAGATAATTTGTTTTGTTGAATCATATTCTGTTGTCAATGAAGAAATTTCAGTATCAAGATTTTTCATCTTCAAATCGATTGTATCTTCTTTGTTTTCAATCTTAGCTTTTTCTGTATTGTATTTAGCTTCAGCTTGAGCAATAGCTTCAGAATCAGCTACTTCTGAAATATTTGTATCAGTAGAATAACTTCCTTGGTAATAGTTACCATCTGTAGAAATTGAAGACAAATAAACCATTCCGCTCTTCATCATTTCTTGCAAGTAAGAAGTATCATCAATCATATCATTTTCAGTCCAGCCGTTCATACAAATTTTGTTAAACAACGCATCATAAAAACCTGCTTCTAATGATTGATTTTCATCAGTTACTTCAGTACCGTTTACAACAGTGAAAGTATAAGAATTTATTTTATCATCATATAAATTAGCATCGCTAATTTTACCTTTGTTATAGCTGTAATTTGAATTGTCTATACCTTGTTGGTATTGAACAAAAGCAGTCATAAATACTTCAGTCAAGTTTGTCAAACTGATTGCAACTTCTGATGTAGCTCTGTGTCCATCATCACCACCACGGTTTTTAGAATCTGCTGAATACACAAAACCAATATAATCTTTTGCTGATTCTTGGATATATTCATCATAACCTTTGTTACAATGCCAATTCAACTGAGTACCAACTTCTTCCATTACTTGACCATAGGTTTTATCAGCTCCAGCAGGACTATCACCGGTTTTAGTAACTTTTCTTGTTTCGTGTTGATTTTTACCTTCACGTGCAGCAATCATGCCCTCTGCATAATCTTCAATATTACTGTTTGGATAAACTAAATCATAAACAGTATTGTATGCAAATTGAAGAGCTGCATCGTTAGCTGTAGAACCGCCAAAAACTGTTTTGAACTGATCAACCAACCAATTCAAGAATGAACTGTCATTTTCACTTGTTCCAACAATTTTTTCTTGCAAAATTGCAGTTGTAGGAACCGGAGTCTTTTCTGCTCTTTCTGATTCATAAGCTAAAACATAATTAGTATCAGAAGTTAACAAATCATATAATGTTAATGAACCACCGGAAGAAGTGTTACAATATTCCTTTGCTTTTGAGCCATCACTATTATAAGCAGCGAAGTGTTCATAACGACTCGCATCATCACTATATATGTTCCAATTAGCGTTGTTATCTAAAGAAGAACCCATACTCATACCATAATCACTGGTAGAAGAAGTATTAGCTTTGATTAATTCAAGAACTTCATCATAAGAACAATCAGAAGTTGAAACTGTAACATTTGTTGTTGTACCTAAACCAATAGTGTTTCCATAAGTTGTACCTTGAATAGTTGTAGCTTTTGCAGATGTAATAACATCATTTGCAGCTAATGCTTCAATAAATTTGTTCCGAACATCTGATGATGGAGTTCCGGTTAAACCCTCTGCCGGAATACCTGCAGCTCTGGCTGCTGCTGCGTAACTGGAATTTAATACAACTCTATTTTTTGCATCGGTAACTAATTTCGGATAATAATCATTATAAATAGAAGGTGTCATTAACAAGCCATAAGACACATCCATACTGCTTGTATTAGAACCTGTATAATCATAAACAAGTTTTGTATTATTCAAACTGTTTTGATAATCAGAAGAAATTCTTTCCATATCACGAGATAGAGCTATCTTTTGGTGAGATAAGCTCATTGACTGGAATTCACAGTCTGACTTTCTTGCTGTGATGGTTAATAATCTAGCTTGTGCTGCAGATAATCCCATTGTTTTCCTTTCATCTTCTCGTAACTTTAGTGCTATCATGGTCTATATCGGCGTTTAGAGCATAAAACTTTAGTATTTTCTCTATCATGTTTTACAAAAGTTTACAATTTTTAAAATATATAATTTGAGTTATGATTAAGAATAGCATACAACTTGTAAAGCTAGAGATCCTTCGCTCTGCTCAGGATGACGAATGCGTTATATCATTCTGAAAAAGTAATTTGGAATAAAACAAAACACCAAAAGAAAATGGAGAAACAAGGTTATATATACATAATCACAAATTATAACAACTCAACACTATATATTGGGGTTACATCAAATCTAATAAAAAGGATTTGGGAACATAAAAATCATGTTGTTGATGGATTTAGCAACAAATATAACCTTGAAAAACTTGTTTATTTCGAACAATGTGATAGCATTGAAACAGCAATTCTTAGAGAGAAATTCTTAAAAGGAAAAACAAGACAATACAAAATATCTTTAATACAAAAAGAAAATCCTACATGGGAGGATTTATATAAAGATATTACATAACACGTCATTCTGAGGGATAATCTGGGAAATTCGCAAAATATCTAAACAAGTCCCCCCGAAGAATCTCTTACTAATCAAGATTTGCAATATCAGTTATTCTAAGCAAAGCGAAGAATCTCAATCCAAACAAAATAGTAAAAAATGGTTATATAAAAATAAGGAGAGAAAAATGGCAAAAAGAATTGGTATCGACGTCGGCGGAACAAATGTAAAAATCGCCTTGGTTGACGACAATGGAAAAATTATATATTCAAACAGCGTTCCAACATACGCAAAAATGGGTTATGAATATACTGTTAACAACATCAAACAAGCAATCCGAGATTTGATGAAAGAAACTAACACAACTCCAACTGACATTGAAGGAATCGGTTTTGACTTTCCGGGACAAGTTGATTGCAAAACAGGTGTTGTAAAATTAGCTCCAAACATCCCTGGATGGGTAAATGTTCCTATTGCACAAATGATTGAAGACGAATTCCACATCCCAACAAGAATTGATAACGATGTTAGATGTGCAGCTCTTGGAGAATTAAAATTCGGAGCAGGAAGAGGATGCGAAAACTTTATTTGCATTACTGTTGGAACAGGTATCGGCTCAGGTATCGTTATTAATGGAAAAGTTGTTCGTGGTGCAACTAATGCCGCAGGTGAACTTGGTCATATCAAATTACAAATGAACGGTGGACCAATTTGCGGTTGCGGAGATACAGGCTGTTTAGAAGCATTTGCCTCAGGTCCTGCAATTGTTGCAATGGCTCAAGATTATATTAAAGGTGGAAAGTCAACAAAATTCAGAGAAATGGCTGCCGCTGAAGGCGGAGAAATCACACCATATATGGTTGCCAAAGCTGCAGAAGAAGGCGACCCTGTTGCAAAAAGAATTTTTGAAATCGTTGGTGAATACATCGGAATCGGTTTAACAAGTGTTATCAACCTTCTTAACCCTGAAAGAGTAATCATTGGTGGTGGTGTAGCAGAATCAGGCGAATTGCTACTTGCTCCAATCAGAAAAACAATCAAAGAAAGAGCAATGGTTGTAGCAGGTAATGCCGTTGAAATCGTTCCGGCTCAACTAGGTAATAGTGCCGGTGTAATCGGTGCAAGTATGCTAATCGAAGGTTAAATTTATACAAAGACTTACCAAACGCCCGACTCATTTGGAGTCGGGCGTTTTTGTTTTCAGAAACTTTTTCTTTTACCTAACGTCTAAATAATTAAAGAAGAGAAAAGGAATAGCAAATGGAGCTTTTTAAAAATTTGATTTACGAATACCAAAAAGGTATGCGAGATTTGGCACTATACACTTGCCATTCAGAAGGCGTTAAAAAATATCGGAAATTTTTAGAACTTACAAAAACACCTTATAAAATTTTAAATTTACAGATCGGAAGAGCGTCGTGTAGGGAAAGAGTGTAGA
>CALAWF010000071.1 GCA_937894665.1 uncultured bacterium
TTGATACCTATTCATATTGCCTTTATTCCAATTTTAATACCACCATTATTATCACTAATGAATAAATTAAAAATTGATAGAAGAATGATAGCTTCTGCTTTAGCTTTTGGCTTAAAAACGCCATATATTGTTATTCCTGCAGGGTTCGGTCTTATTTTTCAAGGCTTAATTGCAGATTATATGACAAAAAGCGGTATGTCAGTTACGATGAAAGACGTATGGCATGTAAACTGGTTCTTGGGTTTGGCTATGATAACTGGTTTATTAATTGCTATTTTCGTAAGCTATAGAAAACCTAGGGAATATAAAGATGTCACAATTCTTGAGGCAGAGGATGAATTAGAGAACATAACTTTTAGTAAAAAGCATTTGATGGTTATAATAGCAGCAGTTGCAACACTTGCAACCCAATTAATTACAAGTTCTTTACCCTTGGGTGCTGTAATTGGTTTAACTATAATTTTTGCAACCGGAGTTGTTGATCATAGAAAATCTGATGACTTATTTAATCAAGGCATTTCATTAATGGGTAATATTGCATTTGTAATGCTTATTGCAGCTGGGTTTGCACTTGTATTACAAGAGGGCGGTGGAATTGAGACTTTGCTTAATTCAGTAGCTCCACATTTAGAGGGGAACAAGTTTATTTCAGCATTTGCGATGTTATTAATTGGATTATTTATTTCTATGGGTATTGGTACTTCTTTTGGTACTATTCCTATTTTAACAGTTTTATTCGTTCCTATTTGTGTAAAATTGGGATTGTCTGTACCTGCGTCAATTATTTTGATGTCAGCTACTGCAGCGTTGGGTGATGCTGGTTCGCCGGTTTCTGATACAACTTTAGGTCCAACTTCTGGGCTGAATGCAGACGGACAACACGACCATATTAAAGATACTTGTATACCAACATTTTTGCACTTTAATATTCCGCTTATAATTGCAATTTACATTTTCTAAAATTTAAGGGTTTCCTAAATTTATAGAGTTTTCGTGTTTGCTTACAAGATGAATAAATTCTTTTACAAGAGCTTCATTCCATTTCTTGCCAGCTTCTTCTTTTATGATTTCAAGAGCTTTTTCTTTTGGCATTCCATCTCTATAACTTCTTTTTTCAATCATTGCAAAGTATGCATCTGTAATAAGAATAATTTGAGATACAAGAGGAATTTCAGGTCCTTTCATTTGGTTTGGATAACCTGTTCCATCCCAATTTTCGTGATGTTTTTCAATAATTGGTATAACATCTTGTATATTTGAAATTGGTTTTAAAATTTCTCTAGCTGCAATAACTGGATGCTCCTTAATATGTGCTTTTTCTTCTTCTGTCAAAGGTTCTTTCTTTTGAAGAAGTTCTTTTGGTAACATCAAATTTCCAATATCGTATAATAACATTGCAACTTTTAAATTGTCTAATTCTTCTGGAGCTAACTCAAAATGTTTTGCCAACATTGTCGCAATAAGTAATTTTGATTTAGTTGAACCGTCATTATGTGTTGGATTATATGTTTTGGCTAACATATCTGCAACTGTGTATACCATTTCTTTTGGAGAATTGCTATCTGCAGTTGTAGTTTTAAGTTTTTCACATAATTCTTTAGACATATTTTCGTCAACTGGAACACGTTGTTTTGATAAAATATCGATAAATGCATCGATAGCACGTTCTTGCCAAGAAGATTGATTATTTGTTTTAGCTAACGTAACTTGGTTTCTACCATTACGTTTTGATTGATACATTGCTTGGTCAGTTAATTCAAGCAATTCTTCAACATCATCAGACTGTTCTAAAAATGTTGCCACACCTAAACTTGCTGTAATTTTACCCACAATTTCTATAGGCGAATCCTCAATAGCTTTTCTAATTCTTTCTGCGGCTTTCATACCACCTGTAGAATCAATCCCTGGAAGAAGTACGTTAAATTCTTCCCCACCCATTCTTACAGGAACGTCGATTGAACGAGCATTTTGTTTTAATACTTTTGAAATTTGTTGAATAGCCAAATCGCCTAATGAGTGACCAAATTTATCGTTAATATGTTTTAAGTGGTCTAAGTCGATACCAATAATTGTAAATGGCTGATGTTGACGTTTTGCACGAGTAACTTCTTTTTCTAGACACTCTTGGAAATATCTTCTGTTGTACAAACCTGTTAAAGCATCAGTTACGGCTTGGTCTTTTACAACTTGGAATAGATTTACGATAGTTAGTGCTAATTCAATTTGTCTTGCAAATAATTTTAAGAAATCAAGTTCCCCCTCTGTAAGTTCTTCTCTATAAGACATTACACAAAGAACACCAAAGTCCTTGTTAATAGTTTTTAGAGGAAGAACAATAAATGAACGGCATTTTGCATTTGATAAAATGCTTTCCATTGTTTCTTCGTCTAAGTCAACGAAAATAGAATCAAGTCCTGCTCTTAAATCCTTACTGTGTGTAATTTCGTTTTTGCTAAGAGCTTTCCAAATAAGTTTATTTTTATCATATAGTAATCTATTTGAATTTAGATGACCTTTAAAAAGTTTTGAAAACTTATCTGCAGTATCGTCCTCTGACATTGCAATAATTTTTGAAAACTCCCCATCTTCATCATTTTCTTTTTGTAAAATTACACAACTCAAATAGTTTAATTCTGTTTGAAGTGTTTCTACTGTCGTTTTTAAAACACTTGAAATAGGCTTTGCAGAGTTCATCATATCCCAGATGTGTTGCAAGGTTAACATACGTTGATTAGCAACCTTTAACTCATAAGTTCTTTCTTCGATTTCTTTTTCTAACTCGGCATTACGTTCATAAATTTCTAAAAAATCTTTTTTACCAGTATATAAG
>CALAWF010000072.1 GCA_937894665.1 uncultured bacterium
CAATATAATCCTTTATAATAGGCAATTTATCAAAAAGAGTTGCGTTTGTTTCTAAATAAATTTTAGTTTTTCCTTGAACTAAAGGTAAAAAATCTTTCAAAAAATCTACCGAGATTAAAGGTTCTCCGCCTGTTAATGAAATTGAATGAAAAGTAGATAAATCATACTCCTTAGCTATTTTTGAATATAATTCTTCTGGCGAAAAATCAGTACCTTGCAGAAATTCCGTATCGCAATAATCGCAATGCAAATTACAGCCGCAAAATCTTATAAACAACTGCTTATATCCAACAACAGGTCCTTCTCCTTGAATAGAAGAAAATATTTCATTTATCTTAGCTTCCATACCCGAAATTCTTTCTCACATCATCTTTTGACAAATTTTTAAGCCGTTCATACAACTTAATTTCATCTTCCGACAAATCATGAGAAAATTCAATACTTACGCAAATAATTAAATCTCCAACCTTGCCATTTTTTTTGATACCTTGGTTAGCAATTCTGAATTTTTGCCCAGAACAAGTATATTTAGGAAGTTTTAATTTTATTTTGCCATCAAAAGTCGGGATAGATATTTCTTCCCCTAAAGCAGCCTCAAAAGGAGAAATCGGAACGGTATAATAAATATTTAATTTGTCAAAATGAACTTGAGTTTTTGTTTCAATTTTTATATTTATGTACAAATCACCACACGCACCACCATTTTTGCCACTTGCTCCCTCTCCTCTCAAACGGAGTTTTGCACCATCCTTTACTCCTTTTGGAATAGTTACGGTAATCTTTTTTGTTTTGACAACTTCACCTTTGCCGCCACAATTAGAACATTTTCCACCATTGACAAACCTATGCCCAAAACATTTTGGACAAGTTTGAGTTGTGCGAATATTTATAATTCTCTTGCTTCCGGTAATTACCTCATCCGGAGTAATAGAAACATCTGTTGTAATATTTTCGCCCTTCTTTGGCTTTTTATTATCTCGATTTCGTTTATTGCGTTTTATTTGAGCAAACCAAAATTTAACAGCTTTTGCAAGAGTTGATTTTTCTTTCTTTTCTTTGGGTTTACTTTTGTTAGTTGATGTTTTGGAGGAATTTTCAAATTGAGAATGATAAGAACTATTTTTTGTTTGTTCTTCTTTGTATGCTTCTTCTGCTTTTTGAGAAGAAGTTGTTGTTTTTTCAGTCTTGAAAAATCCTTTTAGAGTATCATATTTTGAGCGTTCTACATCATTTGAAAGGATTTCATAAGCCTCTGTAATATTTTTAAATATATTTATGGCATCTTCATCTTTATTTATATCAGGATGATATTTTCTTGCAAGTTTACGATATGCAGATTTAATTTCTGCATTTGTTGAATTTACGGAAACACCAAGAATTTCATAATAATTTTTTGTACTATTAAACGCCATACTTTTTATCTAATGATAAAAATAAAAATTTCAACATCTGCAAATAGGTATAATTCCAAACAATAAAAAAAGAGCAAAGATTAAAAACCTTCACTCTTTTTATAACTTTTATCCTGAAACGACTTACTTAGAAATAGTTTCAAAGATTACATTAAATGCTTCCGGATCTTTAACTGCTAAGTCAGCAAGCATTTTTCTGTTAACAACAATATTAGCTTTTTTGCAAGCGTTTACGAATCTTGAATAACTCATACCACGTTGTCTTACAGCTGCGTTGATTCTAACAATCCATAATCTTCTCATATTACGTTTTGTAGTACGTCTATCTCTGTAAGCGTATTTAAGAGCTTTCATAACAGCGATGTTAGCAACTTTGAAGATTCTGCTTCTAGCGCCGATAAAGCCTTTAGCAAGTTTTAATATTTTTTTGTGTCTTTTAACACCTGCATTACCACGTTTAATTCTCATTTTTTATGCTCCTATCTTGAATACTTCTTGTATGGTAACTCTTTAGATACCAATGCTACATGTGACTCAGAAACGCCAACCATCTTGAAAATTCTGCGTTTTCTAGATGCTGACTTGTGTTGGAGCAAGTGGCCTATACCTGCTTGTCTTTTCATGATTTTACCAGATGCGGTTACTTTGTAACGCTTTGCAGCTGATCTGTGTGTTTTTAATTTTGGCATTTTCTTCTCCTTTTTCTTAAAGTAGTAACTAAAAAATTACAGGCATACCAAAGCCTATAACTTTCGGCTAAAAGTATTGTATTATGAAACGCTTATATTTGCAAGTATAAATGTAAAATATGTAACATTATTCTGTACTTTGCTCAGTATGACGAAATGCGTGAGGGTACTTTTATTACATCCGATACGTCATTCTGAGGGATAAACTGTTGTATTATTGGTAATATAATTTAGCAAATTTACCCGAAGAATCTCTGACCATACGCACTAGCCAGAGATACTGAAACGAGTTCTGACATTTGCGGTTAGTTTTCCCTCTCCAAAGGACGCTAGCAGAACCAACATTTTCTATTAGATTTGTGATTTCGTAGGAACCTGCGGAGCAGTAAAAGAAAAAAAATCTCGGGATGACAGGATTTGAACCTGCGGCCCCTTCGTCCCGAACGAAGTGCGCTACCAAGCTGCGCTACATCCCGAAATTATCTTAAATACTCTTTAATTATATTCCAAAAAAATTTTGTGAAGCAAAGTTTTATCTAAAATATGTTACTCAATCTCTTTCCAAAGTTTATTTAAGGTTTGAATTTCAGCACGAGATTGGAATAGCAATACCAAACATAAAACTTTTGCTAATTAAATCTAATTTGCCTTTTTAGCTTTTTTAATTTTCAAGAAGAACAATAGCGGCAAAATTGCAATACAAAGGAATGCTAACAATGCAAATACATCGTAAAAAGAAGCCAATCTAGCTTGCTGCAATAGTTGTTTGTACAAAAATCCGTTTGCTTTTCTTGCTGCAACAACATGCGGATAATGAATTAAAAATTTATTAGTAAAAACCATCAACTTATATCTAAACATCACGTTATGATAGCCCAAATCTCCAACCAAATAATTTTGGTGAACTTGTGAAACTCTTGCAATAAATGTTGCAGACATTGCGGTAGAAACAGCCGTTACCAAGTTTTTAAATAATGCATGAAGAGCGGCAGCATCTGCGTTTTTAGAAGCAGGCATCGTTTGAAACGACAACGCTGTAATAGGTACAAACGCAACAGGAACCCCAATACATAACAATAAATTAGGTAGAATAACACTTTCCATAGAAGAAGTTGTATTCATTGCCGTCAACATTAATATTGAAGCAGCCATTATCAAAAATCCGATAACAGTAAGCAATCTTGGTTCCACATATTTTGAAATTGCACCAACAACAAGCAATCCGACAAAACAAACTATTGCTCTTGGAAACATTGTTAAACCTGACATAGAAGGACTATATCCCAACAAACTTTGCACGAACATTGGTACAAGTAACAATGTTGAATAAAGCATAACATTTATAAATGAGCTTATTGTAGTTCCAAATAGGAAATTTCTATCTTTAAATACCCTAATATCGATTACAGGATTGTCATACTCTAATTCCCAAACATAAAAGAAAATAAATGAGAATATACAAATCCCTGTCAAATAACAAATCCACGGAGTATCAAACCAGTTGTACTGTTGACCTCTATCCAAAACAATTTGCATACAAGCCATGGCTAGGACGATTGAAATATATCCGACAATATCAAATTTCTTTTTCTTAACACTTTTGGGAGGTTTATCATCCGGAACAAACAACTTCAACAACAGGAATGACAACATACATAACGGAATATTTATAATAAATACCCATTGCCATGACCAGTTATCAGTCAAATAACCACCCATGAAAGGACCAGCCAAAGGGGAAAACATTGCCGCAACCCCAAAAAGGCTCATCGCAATTCCACGTTGCTCTTTTGGAAAAACTTCCAACAAAATTGCCTGACACAACGGTAAAATACAACCACTTCCAACCCCTTGAACAACTCGAGCACCAATCAGTGCTTGAAGGTTCGGAGCTATAATACAAAGTAAACAACCTAAAGCAAATATCCATAAGCTATAATAAAACAGCAATTTTTTACCGATAACTTGAACCAAATATCCAGTTACAGGAAGCATCAATCCGGCAGAAATAATATAGCAAGTAATTACCGTGTTAGCTTCGTATTGAGTTGCACCATAGAACCCTGCAATATTCGGCTGACAAACGTTAGTCGCTGATGATGCCGCAAGTGATAAAAATGACGGCAACAAAACTGATATTGCTACAAGATATGGATTTACTGGGGTATTACTATTTGATTTAGTCATAAATTTCTCTTACTTTTGTTATCATGATAACAAAAACATTTTTTATTACAAATAATTATGTTTCAAATATTAACCAGTATTAAAATTTAATTTCTTTTCTCCAGCAGTGCAAGAAGTAAATAGCCAAAACAAAGTAAGTTGCCCACATTATTACAGTTGCAAAACAATTTGAGCCATGCAAATAAGCATTTATCCACATAATAGTTGATAACCCATTAACAACAAACCAAACATGCCATTGTTCAATACATCTTTTCACAGTCAAGAGTAAACCAACAATTGAAAATACAGAGGTAACAGCATCAATCATCGGGCTTTGGTCATGGAAATATTTCAATATAAAATACAAGACAACAGACAAAATTAAGGACAATGAATAATAAACAAATCTCTCTTTTGTAGATAATTTTGTTTTAACAATTTCTTGGCAATCTTTTTTCAAATGTTGTTTCCACTTGAAAATTCCAAACATTTGCATCGGAAAATAATACAGCAAATACAAGCACAAATTTCCAAACAAATTATTTTTAAAAGACAAAAATGCGTAACATAATGTTCCACACAAACCGAAAAAATAACAAGAAATTTTGCCCTTGCCGGCTAATATAGTATAAGAAATTCCACAAATTGCAGAAACTAAAGCAATCTTACTATCTTTCATATACAAAGACAGAAGAATTATAATAATTATTTCCGCAGGAAAAATTATTCTCTCATACTTGCCCCAGCCACACAATTCTTTTCTTATAAATTCAACGACATTCATTAAAAGCATTTTACACTAAAATTTTAAATATTGAAATATTTTAAGATTTCTAAAAATCATTTTACTTTTACCTTTGTGTGCGTTCTACTATAAATAGGAACGGATAAAATGCACGTACAAAATATTAGCCCTCAAAATTTTACAACCAGATTGCTAAAAAATAAAACAGTACTAAAAACTCTCGAAAAAATTTCTGACCACGGAACATCTTTTAGTGCCGGAACTTCTTTGGCTTTATCTCTTGTAATGCGTCCAATTGCAATTTTTTCCACTCCGGATGTCGAAAAAGAAAACAAACAATATGCTGCAACAAATTCCGTCTGCTCAGGATTAATAAAATTCGGAATAGTTGAAGCCGTTGCTCTTCCTATAGAAAAAGCCGTACAAAATATTGATAAAAAAGCAGAAAAATTTCTTAAAAAGAATACAATAAATAATCTTACAAAAGACGGACAAGCTATAACAAATTCCAGAAGCTATAAACTTATGACGCAAATCATAAAACTTAGCACCGGATTTTTAACCGCAATTCCAAAATCAATGTTAACACTTGCTCTGATTCCAATTTTGATGAGTGCAATTTTTAAAACAAAAGTTCCTAATAAAAAAGAGGAAAAACAAACACAACAATTAACTCCATTCACAGCATCTAACAAAGAAATAAACAAAATAAAAGAAAAATTAAACTTCACAGGCAGTATTGACAAAATATCAAAGGGTTTGGGAAAAATTATTGATAACAAACATTTCCAAAACTTTGCCCTAAAAAACGAAGCAAAAGACAAAGATATTGCAAAACACATAACAGCAGCAACAGATATTCTTTTGACAACATCTTTTGCAGTACAAACAAATAGAAGTAAAAAAATAAAAGAAAATCGAAAAAAAGCACTGATTTATAACAATGTAATTTCCACCGCAATAACCCTTGGGGGCGGTTATTGGATAGACAAACTTATTGCCAAAAATTCAAAGAACTTTATTGAAAAATTCAAAAAAATCAATGCAAATGACCCAAAATTAAACAAATATATTGAAGGAATAAACATCCTTCGACCGGCACTGATTTTTGCCGGAATTTATTATTGTATCCTTCCAATATTTTCAACATACTTGGCAGAAAAGGTAGATAAATTTATCGAAAAACAAAAAAGTTAAGAATAAATAAAAAGCTGGATTCTTTCGAACTAACGCCCTCAGAATGACGAATTCGTAAAGTCTTTTTCAAATTCTGTCATTGCGAGCGA
>CALAWF010000073.1 GCA_937894665.1 uncultured bacterium
ACCAACTCATTATGTTAACTGGGGATTGCCTAAAACGGAACGCCAAAAGGCTATGTGTAATGCCGAAAGGTGATAAATTCTAAGTGTAAAAAGCAAGGAAGATGACACTGAATATCCGTAAAGGCAACGGAGCGTTCGTAGTAGTCCGAGAGAGTTAATGGCTCTTGCATGGCGAAGGAACGCAGTTGTTATGTACTAAAATGAAAAGAAGTTAGGGAGGAATACCTCAATGACACCAACGATTGAAATTTTAGAAAGAGTAAACAGAAACTCACAAAAAAATAAGGATGAAGTGTTTACAAAATTATACAGATATATGCTTCGTCCAGATATTTACTATGTAGCCTATAAAAATCTATATGCCAATAGTGGAGCATCAACAAGAGGTGTGGACAATGACACGGCTGACGGTTTCGGTGAAAAAAAGATAATGAAAATTATCAATATGCTGCAAACCGAAAGCTATGAGCCGAGTCCGTCAAGACGTGCGTATGTGAATAAAGCAAACGGGAAAAAGCGTCCATTAGGCATACCCACCTTTACCGATAAACTTGTACAGGAAGTTTTGAGAATGATTCTGCAAGCAGTTTATGAGCCTGTTTTTCTGGACTGTTCTCACGGTTTCAGACCGAACAGAAGTTGTCACACCGCTTTGAAATCTATAACAAAAGGTTTCAATGGCATACGTTGGTTTGTAGAGGGAGATATAAAAGGCTGCTTTGATAATATCAATCATGTAAAATTGGTTGAGATTATCAACAGAAAAATCAAGGATGCAAGGTTGATTAAACTGATATGGAAGTTTCTGAAAGCAGGATATATGGAAGATTGGAAGTATAACGCAACCTACAGCGGAACTCCACAGGGCGGAATTGTTTCACCGATATTTGCCAATATATATCTGCATGAGCTTGATAAATTTGTGACCGAACTTGCAAATGAGTTCAACTGCAAGGGAAAGAATTACGCAAGCAAAGAATATGAAGCAGTCAGACACCAGATGAGAAAGTTAAATCCGCTGATTGAACAAGCGGAGGGCGAGGAAAGAGAACTGCTGATAAAGCAGAAAAAAGCAATTCGTTCAAGATTGCTGAAAATCCCCTATAAAGCACAGATTGATAAAAAAATTAAATATGTGCGATATGCTGATGATTTTCTTATCGGAATAAACGGCAGTAAAGAGGACTGCCAGACAATAAAGCAAAGACTGTCAGAATTTATTTGTAATGAGCTCAAAATGGAACTTTCAGAGGAAAAAACCTTGATTACACACAGCAGCAACTATGCAAGATTTTTAGGCTATGACGTGAGAGTACGACGGAATAATGACGTTCGCAAAGCAGGAAATACGACACAGCGAACGTTAAGTCAAACGGCAGAGTTAGCTATTCCGCTGAATGATAAGATTATGAGATTCTTATTTGATAAGAAAGTAATCAATCAAAGTAAGAATGGAGAAATCAAGCCTTGGACACGTCTGGCTCTTACAAGATGCAGTGACCTTGAAATTGTCACAGCTTACAACGCAGAATTAAGGGGAATATGCAACTATTACTCATTGGCAAGCAATTTTGGAAAATTGAACTATTTTGCGTATCTGATGGAATATAGCTGCCTGAAAACCCTTGCTTGTAAGCACAAGACAACAATTGCAAAAATCATAAGGAGAAATAAGGACGGAAAAGGAAAGTGGCGTATCGCCTATAAAAACAAAAAAGGTGACTGCTATTGCTATTTTGCTAATTTTAGTGAATGTAAAGAATCAAGTTTTTCAATAGATGCCATTGATACAACAGCAATGAAACACACAAGAACCAAAACCGTCTTTGAACAAAGGTTAGCTGCGAAAGTCTGTGAATTATGTGGATGCACCGATGCGGAACACTATGATATTCATCATGTCCACAAAGTAAAAAACCTGAAAGGGAAAGAATTTTGGGAACAGGTGATGATTGCCAAAAGGCGAAAAACAATAGTTGTTTGCGAGGAGTGCCATAAAAAAATCCACAGCAAAAGAGTTTCTAATACCAAATAACAATGGAAAGCCGTGTACATCGAGAGGTGTAAGCACGGTTTGGGGAGAGGGATAAGTAAACCTACAATAGAAATATTGCAAGGCGACTTTTCCCTACTCTACCTGGTTGGATATTCGCCGATTGCACTTGCGAAAAATGCAATCGGCATTTCTATTGCCTGCGAAGAATATGGAGCATCGTTTTTCGGAAATGGTGCAAGTCCGTCAGGTGTTTTGGAACACCCCGGAGTGATCAAAAATCCGGAACGTGTGCGTGATGCCTGGCAAAGAGCCTATGGCGGAAGAAACGCCCACAAGGTCGCAGTCCTCGAAGAGGGCATGAAGTTTACTCCCATTGCAATTCCGAATAATGAAGCACAGTTTCTGGAAACCAGAAAGTTTCAGATTGAGGAGATTGCAAGAATGTACAGAGTGCCTC
>CALAWF010000074.1 GCA_937894665.1 uncultured bacterium
TTCTATAGAAGGTCTTGAAAATGACGTAGATGAAGTATGTGAACAGCTCGAAATAATGGATGAAGATCTTGCCTCAGTTGAAAATTCAATTTGCCCTGATAAAAAATGTGGATGTGGATGCGATGAGGAAGATTGCGACTGCGATGATTTTTATGAAGTAACTTGTCCAAAATGCGGAAAAGGTACAATTGTTGAGAGAAAATCAAAACGTGGAACAGTTTTCTATGGTTGCGATAAATATCCGGAATGTGATTTTGTTCTTTGGAATGAACCGACAGGTGAAAAATGCCCAACTTGCGGAAGTCTTTTGGTTAAAAAAGTTCTTAAAAAAGGCGATGTTATTGCTTGTTCAAATATAAAATGCGGATTCAAAAAAGAACCGGAACAAGCTGAAACTCCGCAAGAATAGCAAAGGAGCTTGATATATGGCTGTAAGTAAGGAATTATTAGCTAGATACAAAGAAATGAAAGCTAAGGGGATAAATATTACCCTGACTGAATTGAAAAAACAAATGGAAGAAGAAGAAAAATCCGGTGCAAATTCTCCAGAAACTTCAACTGTTTCAACGGATTCATCTCCAATTTATTCATCTGCTCCATCTGCAAGTGAATATTTGAGTGATAGTAGTTCTTCTTATAATTCATACGAGTCATCTCCTTCTGTTGTCCAACAAACGTATTCCGCTCCAGTAGAGCAATCTACGCCTGAAATTTCTTGGACTACAACTTATTCTAATAACAATTATTCCGAACCGGTTGAACAACCGAGCCAAACATCTTATGAAGGTCAAACCGGTCAGTCTTCTTATGGAGTTGAGGGGGCTTCAAATTCTTGGGGAAGTCAAACATCTTATTCGTCAACTTCTTATTCTCAAGAACCTGTTCAAAATGTTCAGCCACCTGTTGAACAAGCATCTCCGGAAACGTATTCTTCTCACTCTTTTTCGAATAGTTTTGATGTTTCAGTCAATAGCTCATTATTTAAACCTCAAGTTGAAAAAGTCTTAACTTCGTCGTCAGTTTCGCAAACTGTGGCTCAAACACCTGATGCCGTGAATGCACCAACTCGTAAATACGCTTTGATTGGATATCCTTTAGGACACTCTTTGTCCAGTTATATTCACGAAGCCGGTTTTAAGAGTTTAGGATTGAAGGCAAGTTATGAGATTCTTGAAACCCCGCCCGAAACTCTTGTAGATAGGATTAAATTTTTCAAAACCCATGGTTATCTTGGTTTTAACGTAACAATTCCTTTGAAATTACCAATTACTATGTTTTTGGATTCAATTGATGCTTCGGCAGATATTGTTAACGCCGTGAATACTGTTGTTATTGATTCTCAAACTCGTGAAATGAAAGGTTATAACACGGATGTTATTGGTTTTAGGAATGCAATTCCTGACGATGTAACTTTATGTGGTAAAGTTGCCGGTGTCTTGGGTACAGGTGGTGCTGCTCGTGCTGCGATTACGGCTCTTGCTCAATCTCAAATGAAAGAGATTAAACTTTTCACTCGTAATGTGCCAAACAGTTTAGAATTGGTAAATTATTTGCGTAAAACTTTCCCTAATGTAGAATTTAACACTTATCAAATTGAGAGAATTAGGGATTTATCTGATATTGATTTACTTGTGAATACAACACCTATTGGAATGCTTGGTCGTGGTGCGGATTATACTCCTGTTGAAGAAAATGAACTTAGGACATTGAAACAAGGTGCAGTTGTTTATGATGTTATTTACAATCCTAAAAAGACAATTCTTCTCAAACTTGCTCAAAAACACGGTTATAGAACGATAAATGGTGTAGATATGTTTATACACCAAGCTCTAGCAGCCGAACAAATTTGGACAGGAAGAACACCTGACTTTAAGGATATGAAAATTGCAGCCTTAGAAAATTTATAGGTACAATAATCCTTGCGGTGTCGGCAAACAGCTTTACCATCGAAAAGTCTAAGACTTTTAAGAGTTTTTATTCTCTCGGGTGTGAACCTTAACCGATTACGTTCTTAATATATCATATTTCCCAAAATTCGTAAATATCCGTATTTTTACGTAAGCCATGTGGCTAATATAAAATAAGAAAAGAGCCTCATAGCGAGGCTCGTAATGTTTATATAGATTTGAAATTAAATTAGTATCTTTCTAAGTATTTATCAAGTTCCCATTGAGAAACATAAGTTCTGAATGAATCCCATTCCTTTTTCTTTGCAGTCATAAATTCAGAGAAAATGTGATCTCCTAAAGCTGCTCGTGCAACAAGTGATTTATCCATTTGTTCAAGAGCTTCGTATAAACTGCCAGGAAGTGAATCAATTCTTTGTTTTTTACGTTCTTTAGTTGTTAATTTGTAAATGTTGCTTTCAACTGGAGCCGGTGGATCGATTTTGTTTCTGATTCCGTCTAATGCTGCTTCTAAGATTGCAGCGAATGCCAAGTATGGGTTGCAAGATGGGTCAGGAGATCTCAATTCAACACGTGTAGAAATTCCACGTTTAGCCGGAACTCTAACCAATGCACTTCTGTTTGCTAAAGACCACGCCAAGTAAACAGGAGCTTCGTACCCTGGAACAAGTCTTTTGTAACTATTTACTACAGGGTTTGTAATAGCTGTGATACTTTTTACGTGTTTCAAAATTCCGCCAACTGCGAATTTTGCGGTTTCAGAAAGTTGGTATTCTGCGTTTTCGTCATAGAAAGCATTTTTGCCATCTTTGAAAAGTGATACATTGCAGTGCATACCTGAACCGTTGATTCCGAAAATTGGTTTTGGCATAAATGTTGCGTGTAAGTTGTGTTGTGCAGCAACCGCTTTTACTGCAACTCTGAATGTTGTAACGTTGTCAGCTGCAGTCAAAATATCAGCATATCTAAAGTCTATTTCGTGTTGTCCGTCAGCTACTTCGTGGTGAGATGCTTCAATATCAAAGCCCATTTCTTGTAAAGTTAAAACAATATCTGATCTAACATCTTCCCCTAAGTCCTCAGGTCCGACATCGTAATATCCTGCTCTATCTTGAGTGTCTGTTGTAACATTTCCGTCTTTGTCCTTTGAGAATAAGAAGAACTCAGCTTCCGGTCCGATGTTCATTGAAAATCCCATCTTTTCAGCGGCTTCCATAACTCTTTTTAAGTTACATCTTGGACAACCTTCAAATGGTGTTCCGTCTGCGTTGTAAATATCACAAATTAATCTTGCAGCGTTAACTCCATCTTTATTTCTCCAAGGTAAGATTTGAAAACTATTGATGTCTGGGTGGAAGAACATATCAGATGTTTCAATGCTTCTGAAACCTTTGATAGATGAGCCATCTAACATAATTTCGTTATTTAAAACTTTGTCTATTTGTTGAGATGGAACAGACATATTTTTAACTTGTCCATTAATATCAACAAATTGTAATTTTATAAATCTAATATTGTATTCTTTGATAAGAGATTTAATTTCTTCTCTGGTAAATTGTTTTCCATCTAATCTCATGTGTTTGAAATCTGTCATAATACCTCTTTTCTATCTTTCAAATCTATTCTTGTTTAATAAAGATTACTCTACAAGAATAGAAAATTTTTCGGATTTGGTCAAGTTTTTCGGTGTAAAGATTATGTAAAGAGGATTTGCACGGATTTGTCTTTTCCCTAAATTGGGTTGATTATTTTTCTAATAACTAAATATTTAGTTAAAATTTGAAACAAAAAAAGAACCTAACTTGTTGCATTTGCTAAATTTTAGGTTCTTTTCTTTAAAATTTTAATTGTAAATTATCTTTACATTTATTTCTTTTCGATAATTTTGTTGTTTTCGTCAACAATGATGATTGTTGGTTTAAAGTTTTCTAATTCTTTTTCTTCAAATTGTCCGTAAGTTACGATAATAACCTTATCTCCAGGTTGTACTTTTCTTGCGGCAGCACCGTTTAGGCAAATTTGACCAGAATCAGCTTTTCCTTTGATTACGTATGTTTGAAATCTTTCACCGTTATTTACATCAAGAATTTCAACTTTTTGCCATTCTCTGATGTTTGCAGCTTTTAAAAGTGTTTCATCAATTGTGATAGAGCCTACATAGTTCAAGTTTGCATCTGTAACTGTTGCTCTGTGTATTTTTGAATATAAAAATTCTAATTGCATTTTCATTATCCTCTGGTTTTCAATATTTCCATCCAGATTTATTATATAACAAATATGAAAAGTGTTACAGAAATGAATATGCAAAAATATAGAAGCCTCTGATTACTCATTGGCTTCTATAATGTGTTTCCCAAATCTTTTCGCCTTTTTCCTTACCACTGATTAACTCAACAACGATTCTAACAAGTTAGCATTTTGCAATGCTCCTGTAGATTCTTTGATTTTTTGCTTGTAAATGTAAGTCCTTAGTGCTTCCCTGATAAGCTCACTTCTTGAACGGTTTTCACCATCTGCAACTTGGTCGATTCTGTTCAAAAATTCTTCAGGCATTGAAATTAATACTCTCGCCATATATTCTCCTTTTTTCTCATGTTGTTGTCTAATCGCTTACATATATATAAAGGATTTTGTATATAAAAAAGTGCTATTTTTGTATTGACAAATTATATATAATTTTTGAAACTATTGATTTTATTGGTTTGTAGCATGATAATTCAAGTTAACATTTCTTCATAAATGTGGATTAGTGAATTTCATGAGCAATTCACATGCCAAAACCATGTTTATTTATCCGAAAATTATTGCAAAACATATTAAAAGCATGAAGATTGTTGAGATATTTCGGGCAAAGAAAAATCTTAGATAAAAAGGTGCGTTTGAGGTGTTTTTGATTTTATTCCAACCTTCTAAAGGTTGATGCCAAAACTGAACTTTGGGTAGGCTCATTGGATTTTGGTTATATTCTTTTAGCATGTTGTACAAATCTATAACTAGTGGAATTGTGATGTAATTTAATAAATATAAGTAGTTTGAGGTTTTGTAGATATAAAATCCAAGTAAAATATAGCTAAATCCATAAAAATATAATATCAAATTTATGGCTTTTTCTTTTGAACCAATTTTGGTGCAAAGAGTTGTTTTGTTTGCGTTTTTGTCCCCATCGAAATCCATCAGCATATGGGCATAAAGAATTGTATTCACAAACATTACGCAAATCATTGACAGGATAAAAGCATCAAGTGAAAAACTTTTTGTCATTACGTAATAAACGCCTTCAAACATCAATGGTCCATAGGCAATGATTACCGCAATTTCTCCTAAACCTCTACTTGATAAATACGGATAGCCTATTGCTATAACAAGAGCGATTATTGCAAGCCAAAATACGGCAAATCCGGAAATGAAAAACAAAATACCGCCGCAAATTGCTGCTATGGATAGAAAAATTAAAATTACATTTCTTAAATCTTTTGTTGTTGCTTCACCGGAGCGAATGTAAGCACATTTGCAATCTCTTCCTGCGGTTATGAATTTGTCATCTTTTTGCAAGTCTTTGTAGTCGATGTAATCGTCAATAAGGTTTGTTGCAAGATGAACTAGGCTAATTCCGACAAGTGAAATTAGTCCAGCCAAAATACTTCCTCCTTTTTTTAAAGAGAAAACAAAAATTACTAGCCAACTCAAGAAAGTTATTGGGGCAGAGTACAGTCGTGCCGCCTTTAACCAAAATATAATTTTACCCAAAAATCTTTTTAACATTATTAACCGTTTTTAAGAATGCTTTTCATTGCAACAACTGCTTCATAGCTTCCGCCAGCTTCTAGAATTTCTTCTGCTGACAAGCCGAACATTGTTATTAAGTTTTTCGCCTCACTTAGTTTCTTTGTTTCAAGGTGTTTAACAGTTTCAGAAATTGCATCTGCACGGCTAATTCTCGGGATTTGGTCATTGATACCTTTTCTAAATATTCTGGTTTTAGATTTCCCCATTAAGCTACTCCTTTTTCAAAGGCTAAAAGTGCAGCTCCAATCATTCCTGAATAGTTTCCTGCTGACCCCTTAAGGACTTTTGTTGGAGTTGTTACGATTTCTTTATTTACATTTTGTTCTATTTTTTCCGTTTCGACAAATTGTGCCATAGAACCTGATAAAACAACGCAATCCGGATCAAAAATATTTGCAAGTCCGATAATTCCGTTTGTTATATCCTCTTCCCATCTGTGGTAAACTTCCAACATCTTGGCATCCCCTGCTTTAACTCCATCCATAACGTCGTAAGTGGTTACGTTTGGATTGTTTAGCATTTCTTGTGCGGTAATTCTCAAACCTGTTCCGGATGTGTAAATTTCAAAGCAATCCCAAGAACCGCAAGTGCATTTTCTTCTTTTGTCAGAGTACATTTTAAAGTGTACTTCTCCTGCTGCTCCGTTTTTGCCTTTTAAAAGTTGGTTGTTTACGATAAAACCTCCTCCAACACCGGTCCCAAGAGTTAACATAATGCTATTTGCACAGTTTTTAGAAGAGCCTATTTCATGTTCTGCCCAAGCTGCACAGTTGGCATCGTTTTCTACAAAAACAGGTTTGGTTGAAAGTTCGCTAAATGGCATATTTGAATAGCCTTTTGCAATATTTCCTGTTGAACCGACAATTTTTGTGTTTTCATTGTTAACTGCTCCACAAGTAGAAAACGCAATTATATCAACATCTTTTTCGTATTTTTTTATAATATCAATGAAAGTTTGTTTTATTTCATCAAAAGTTTTGGGAGTTGGGTGTTTTTCGATTTCGCTAATAATTTCACCTTTTTCGTTGATTATAGCGTTATAGATTTTTGTTCCGCCAACATCTAATGCAAGTGCCTTTTTCATTATTTACTCCTAAAAACAAATCTTTTTGTAATCAATTGAGGTCTGGTAATCGCTGAACCGATAACAACACAATGAGCCCCAAGTTCAAATGCTTTGTCAACTTGTTCAGGCTCCCAAATTCTACCTTCCAAAATAACCGGTAAATTTGTTTGTTCAACAAGTTGTTTCAAAAGCTCAAAGTCAGGCTCATTAGCTGGAGAATTTGCAGATTCTAATGTGTATCCGGCAAGTGTTGTTGATAAAATATCCGCACCTGCTTCTTTAGCCTTTAATCCATCTTCAAGTGTTGCAATATCAGCCATTGCGAGTCTTTTATTTATGTGAATATATA
>CALAWF010000075.1 GCA_937894665.1 uncultured bacterium
ACAATGTTGATTGAATTTTTTATAGTTTCTTCAATTTCCCTAATTGCTTCAAAAGGTTTGCCTTGAACCCAACAATTATTTTTATTTTCAAAAAATGATTCTTGAATAAATCCTTCTTTATCTAGCATTCCAAAAAATGGTAAAAATATTACTGAAACACCTTCGCCTTTTGGGAAAAGTTCAATGAGTCCATTTTTTATTTTTAGTTTAAAATTTTCTTCAATTATTTTACCTAATTGTTTTTGTACCAAATTTCTATCAATAGGATTACTAAAGAAAATAAAAACATGAAATCCCTTACCTTTAGATTTTTCTATTACAGATTTCCAACCTAGTTTAGATAAAATCGTTTTTTGCAATCTACAAGCTAAATCATACTTTTCTTCAAAACTTTGCTCCTTAAAATCAATATCAATTACTGCTGATGTAATTAAATTAATGTCTCTTTTTAATTCGCAAGAAACTCCAAGTCTTATTTCACCTTTCATGTGTTTTCCAAGTAAATCAAAAAACTTTTCTGTTGAAATGCCTTCTTTCACCTCATTAGGAATTTTTAAATCCTTCCCAGAAAGATAAAAATATCTTTTGTTGTCCCCATAAAATCTGTTTAATAATGCCTTAATTGGGAACACTTTAGCATTGTTTTGTCTCAGTTCTTCTGAAGTTCTAATCATTCTTCTTCCTCCTTTGAGTCCATTTTGTCAAATTTTTTAAAATGGGTGAATGATTAAATTTCGACTTTACACCGACAAAACTATAAAATTTAAATTATGGCATATTCTTGATAATAGTTATTTGTATTTAAATGATAATGGAATTTTTTAGCAGCTGGAATAAATAAAGGTTCTTTGTTTGCCCTTCTTAATTCTTCATTAATCCTTTCAAAATATCGTTGATAACTTTCTGCTTCTGGTTTAAAATTATTCAATTCTTCAAGTTTTTCAACTGAAATTATTTTGTCATTTTGATACATATCGATAGTTTGAGTTAAATATTTAATTTTCTTTTTAGTGCCTTTCAATTTAACTCCTTTAATCCAGATTTTTCCAGTGTTTTATCAATTAAAATTGCAATATCACCCTGTGGATATTCAGGATTTACTTCATAAGATTCATTCCAATCAATACTTAATTTTTTCATTTTTTCTCCTTTTGTTTTCTATTCCTATTATCGTAAGTAATTTTAGTTAGAAAAGTTTTAAAAAGAGAAAAAAGCAAAAAATTTACAATAAAAAAGTATTATATACATCTCTATATTGTAATAATGCTGATTTCAGTTTTGCAATTCCCTCTAAACCGAAAAAATGTTAATTTTACTATATGAGACATACATAGATATAAAAAATCAGCTTAACAATATTGCAAAATGTTAAGCTGATAAAAGTTTTATTTATCTAATTTACTATAAATTTTCTAAAATTGGTTTTTGATACTTGCTTTGTAGAGTTGCATATTTAACCTTGCCACCACATTTCTCTTTATATCCAACTTTAATTGTTTGATTAGCTTTAGTTGGATTTAAAAGTTGCCATAATTCTTCTGGTTTATATTGGCTAATGTGTTTACTATTAATTTCTACAATTCTATTTTTAGCCTTTAAGCCTTGTTCTTTTGCGCTATATGATGTTGAAATCAGTTTAGGCCCACGTACTGTTGATTTTGGAACGACGTTGTAATAATAAACAAGTTCTGCATTATTAGAATTGCTTATCCTTGTTGGAGTTCCGTTAGAATCAATACCATCTGACATATAATTTTTATTTTGTTTTGGATTTAATTTTACAAAATAATTTAATCCATAGGTATAACCGCCCTGCAATTCTTGTTTCAATACATATAATTCTTTTGCATCATAAGGTGCTATGTATGAATTGTTCACTAAAGTTAGAATGCAATTTTTACCATTTTGTACGATTGTAAAAGTCTTTTTAAAAGAATATCCAGTCCATAGCGTTAAGTAATGCGATTTTACGGTGAATGAGTATTCATTTAATTTATTTGATTCAATTATTGAATCTCTAAGTGCGTAGATACTAATAATATCTTGTTTTAATTTTGCTGCTTCATAATTTTCAATAATTGTTGTTGCTGCATTTGCACTAGCATTAATAAAAAATAATGCCATAAGTGATAATAAAATTTTTCTCATAAAGCCCCACTTTCTTTTTAGAATATTGCAATGACAATCAAGTTCTATTTCTTCAGTATATGTGCCTAAAGCCCAATCTGAATTCACTTCATATTTTATAACTTTTTTATTCTTACCCAATAGAGGTGGTAAATCTGATAAGAAATTTTGTTTACACAAAAGATTGCCAGTTTTATCTATAAGGTTGTATCCCAATATTGTTTTTACTATAGCAATGTCATTAGAAAAAGGTGTAGCTTCAAAAAATCGATATGGAATTTTATTCTGTCCTTTTTTATCAATATATCCCCATAAATTACACCTTCGGTCTAAATCATAAACTGAAACTGCAGCTAATCCTTCTTCAAAGTTTGTTGCCATAGTAAATTGAGGCTTAATTGCAAAAACTCCAGACTCATTTATATATCCATATTCATTATTAATTTGTACAACCGCGAGACCATTTAAAAATTCTAAATCAGAGTAAATTTTATTTTTATCAATTCTTTCCCCTTTTTTATTAATTCGTTGTACATAACAATCATCGTTTTTACATATTTCAACTAAGGCTATATCATTGTGAAATGGAAAAGCTTTTTTGTATTTAGGTTTAATTACTACTTTCCCAGAGTTGTTTTTATAGCCATATAAACCATT
>CALAWF010000076.1 GCA_937894665.1 uncultured bacterium
AATCTCAATATTTGATGTGTGAGTTTGGGTTGGGGAAAGAAGGTTTTTCTTTTTTATATTCAAATAATCACAAATAATTTTTTTATTATTTTCAATATTTGTTTTTTCTATTGCTTCAAGACTATCATTTTTGCAACAAATACAAATATCACGAGTTGTAAAAAATGCTTTGGCATTTTTTATTAAGTCTGATTTTAAAATCTTTCTTCCATCAATTTCATCAAAATAAAACATAGTTTGATTGTAGCAAAGTTTTTTTAAAGGATGAATTTTTTTACAAATATATAAGAATCGAGTTTTATTATTTCTTTATTGTTAAATTTTGGTCAAATCTTGTTCAATATGTTGTCTAAAAGTTTCTGAAATATTGTTTAAATCCAAAACATCAACTTCATAAGGTAAAGTCGAGTTCTCAAAATCGTTTACAATTTTAAGCAAAATATTTTCATTCAGAGTAGGAGATTTTAAAGCTATATCAATATCAGAGTATTTTTTTGCTGTTCCTTTTGTTCTTGAACCAAAAAGGTATATTTCACAGTTTTGCAAATAATGATAAACTGTTTCTTTTATAAAACTAATGTATTTTTCATTTAAATCAATCATATTCTTTTTTTTAATTCATTTAAAAGATATTCTGCATCTTTTTGAAAATCAGCAACTACACTAACTACAGAATTTGCAATAGTTTCTTCATATGTATGTGATGTTTGATTTCTTTTTTGTCTGTAATCTGTCCATTTTTCAAGATTGGATAATAACAAACCCATTTGGTTTGCTTTTCTAATTGTTTCATTAAATGTTAAAGTATCAGGTAGTTCAATGGCTTGACTGTGCAGAAATCTTGTCAGCATTTTGATACTCAAAGAATAAGTATATTCAAACCTTTGAATTACCGCATCTCGAATTGCATTATCATTTTTTTCTTTTTCATATCTAATGATAATTTCATCTAAAGTCTTTAATGCTTTTTCAAAAGGTGTCAAATCTATCATAGTTTAATTTTATCATAAAACGTGCTTTTCTTCAATTGTAACAGAATGTAAATATGAATTTCAAATAGGCTCAAATCCAGTTATAATGCCCTATATGATATGATATGATATGATGGGATGGGGCAATTCTATTTTCTTTAATTTTTTTATAGCTATGTAAGACAAATTTATTAGTTGGGGAAAATAAAGAATTTTATTTCACAATAAGGTTTTCTTATTGTGCTGAGTAAATTTGTCTAATTGTTGGGAAAAAGTTAAAGAAAGGACAAATTTATGACAGAAGCTTATTTATGGCAACAAGTACCAAATCAAGGTTACAATAAATATGGTAAAGGTGTTGTTGGACCAGGAAGTAAAGAAGTTTTAGATAGAGCAGTGAATGCTCATGCAGGGGCTCCAGCAGGAACAACATTCCCAGTTACAGATAAAAGTTTAATTACGAAAATTGAAGTATTGAATAAACCAACAAAAGTTCCAAATCGTTGGGGTGGCAAAGGTACAGATTATCGCTTGAAACGTGGTGATTTGCGAATGACTTATGGCATGCAAGATATTGAATATATGAATGACCGTTGGAAACTTCCGGCTCAAGCAAAAGGAAAAACAAAGTTGTTAGATCAAGCTGGCAGTATTGATGTTAATTTAATGGAAACAACACACAGAGATGCAACAACCGGTAAATATTTGATTGGGCAATTGAAACAAAGAGGTAAAAAATTCTTTGGTGTAAAAGATGCAAATATCGGAGTAACAATTCCAACTCCAGAAATGACTCATGTATTGAGTTCAGAAGCTATTAAAACAGGTGCAAAAGCTGCAGAATTAAAACCGGGTATGATTATTGCAAGTGATGCTTTGGGTGTTTATACTCCACCATTAGATGCTAAATTCTTGAAGAAAAATGCTCCAGTTGATGAAGCGGGTAAAGCTGTATTTGCTAAATTGAAGAAGTTTGTAAATATTCGTGATAAAGCAACACAATATGCTAAAGAAGGACTAATTCCTAAAGAAAGTGCAACTAAGTATATTGAAAAAGCGTGGAAACTTATTCAAAAATGGGCTGTAAAAGTTAGATAGATAAACTATATGTTAAAAGAAAAGGGGTAGAAATTATCTACCTCTTTTTATTTTGTGCAATTGACGACCCTTTAAACATGTGTTAAAATAATGATATAGGTTGTTTATGGGGCTGTTGAATATGAAAAACAAAAGTTTTGGATTTACACTATCAGAAGTTATGATTGCTCTTACATTAATTGGTGCGGTTGCAGCAATGACAATTCCTACTGTAGGGGCAAGTGTTCAACAAAGAGCCAGACTTGCGGAGTTTAGAACAGCTTATTCTAAAGCGGAGTTGGCTTTGAGAAGTATAATTTTTGATGAAGGAAGAGTTCCACAATGTTTTACTGTTCCTACTGCTGCCCAAAAACTTTGTATGGTTTAAATACTGCTCTTGCAGCCGGAACTGTTGAACCTAATAGTCCAAATGCTGCCTGCCCTGTTTTGACACAAGAGTTTACCAGATCTATGGGTTCTATCAGAAGTTGTTTGAATAATCCTAAAACAGAAGGGTGTATCCCAAATAACTATCCGAGTGCAAACTGTTTTGATGTAACTGCTGCGGAAGCGTATATGTTAGATAATGGAATGATTTTATTTACACATTCAAATACAGATGGCGTAAGATTGTTTGCATTGGATGTAAATGGTCGTAAAGGTCCAAATAAATGGGGACAAGATGTTTTTACATTCGGAGTTTATGAAGCTGCAACAACTAAAGCCGGTAACCAAGTATATGTTACAGATTTAAAAGTTTTACCTCATCATAGTTGTTTACCAAAAAGTAACAGAACCTCTAAAAACTCAGAAGAAATGTTGAAAGAATCTGCAAGTTATAGATAATTTAGTTCACAAGTCCTGAAGTTTCATTGAACATAATCATGTGAAAATCTGGGCTTGTCATGTTTGGATTTCTTTTCATAAATTTTTTAACGTCGAATTTTTTCAAAAATTTGTCTAATTTTTCGATGATTTTTGTGTTCCCTTCATTTTCAGATTTAAGTTTTGCAATGTAATTTTCGGTCATTGCTTGAACTTCGTCTTCTGTTAGTATTGGCAAACCTCCAATTTTAACTTCATCCTTGTCATCATTTTCAAGGTATTTTTTCTCTTCATTTTGTTGTTGGTTTTGTTGGTGTTGATGTTTTTCTTGCCCTGTGGAAATTGCAGATTCAATTCTCTGACCAAATGGATTATTTACAGCATTAAACATTTTGACCTCTTTTACTTTGTTTGTAAATTGTCATGCATGTTTACGGCATTTTTTCTAAAAACTTTAATTTTATATAACAAAAGACCAGTAAAAAGATTACTGGTCGAAAGTGTGAGTAAATGTATATTTATAAGTAGGTTTTATTATGCAAATAAATCTGCGAATGGTCCTGTTGGGTCTTTGATATTAGCTTCAACAGCTCCATCTTCTGCTAATTTCATACCAGGCATAACAACTGTTTTAACACCGTTTGTTACACTTGCAACTTCTGTTGCAGAAACTTTGTATGAATAGCCTAAACTTGCTAAAATGGCATTTGTTGAATCTGCAATTGATTTATCTTCTGTGGTGAATTTTCCAATTTTTACACCATAAAGATTTTGTGTATTTTGTGTTAATAAATCTGTTTCGTTTTTAAGTCCTTTGAATTCTACGTTACTTTTAACTACTTCCTTAGATTCTTCTGCTTTCTTTGCTTCTTCCTTAGAAACTTGTTGACCGATAGCAAAGTTATAGTTGTTATAACCGTTATTGAATTCGTTAAATCTGATTGCCATTTCGGTTCTCCTTATGTAATACTCACATAATTACTATCGGCATGTAGTTTAATAATCTTTAATTTATTAGCTAAATTTGTGCGGTTTTTGTTACATTACTTAATAATACATGAAGTCTATAAGCTGATCCGGGACAAGGCAATAAGGAAATAGGGGAATAAGTTCGTTACAGAAGGCTTTAAGGCACTGAGATCTTAATGTTTTTATTACGTCATTCTGAACGGAATGACTATTGTACACAACTCTCTACGAGGGAGAGAGAAAAATTGTTTTTGAGCCAACGGCGAAAAGATACAAGTTAGAGAGAGGGTTTTTCTTTTTTAATCAACCCCTCTCCTAACCTCCCCCTTGGGGGAGGAAAAATTATGTTCAAGTTCTTTCAACTACGTCATACTGAGCAAAGCGAAGTATCTCAAACTAAACGCATAGGATTGA
>CALAWF010000077.1 GCA_937894665.1 uncultured bacterium
CCTGTTTCTCATACATTTGATAAAGAAATGAAAAGCCAAGAAACTCCTGATGCTGCAAAATTCTTAACAGATGACTATGCCAGAATTCATACAAAATCAGTTGGTAACGGCGTTACACCTGCAAACTTAAGATTGAATGATCCAACAGCAAACTTTGGACGTGGTAATAATGGTTTGTCTGATGCAAAAGCAGGGTTTACAACTTTTGAATATAACGGTTCTAATATTGAAGAAGTTGTTGCTGCTAAAAACAAAAATGCTAAATGGCTTACTAATTTAATCTGGAAAGCTGGTGAAAAAGGACAGGATGAACTTAATAAATTATTCTTTAATGAAGGTCAAATTGCTGATGGACATAATGTTAAAGGCTATTTATCTCCGATTAAAGAAGGTGATATTTTGGTCTTCGGTTTTGGCAGACCGGATGAACAAAAAGGTTTCCCTATTTCAACTAAGGGCTTCTTGAACTTCTTAAAAGATGAATCAGTTCCTAAAGAAATGAAACAAAAGGTTAAGGTTCTTTTGGGTGCAGGTCCTTGGAATAAGGATGCAGACGATTACAAGGCTATTGTTCATGATTTAGACGAAATTGGTAAACTTGATGGTGGGGCTTATAAACACAATATAATGTATGTCGACGGCTTTACTCCTAACAGATTAGTCGGAGCTGCTCACTACGGATTGTTTACTTCTCGTCGTGAAATGTATGGTATTACACCTATAGAGTGTAAAATTGCAGGTACTCCATATGGTACAACTGCTACAGGTGGTCCGGTTGATTATACAAATCCTAAAAATGGTTTCCTTACAAAAGATGCTGTTGAATTAAGACCGGAAAGATTTGGTTTATCATGGGCAAATTCTCCAAAAGAAATAGATGATGCCAGAGTAAATCATCAAGCAGAACAAGTTGGAGATATATTTAAGTCTATGATTTATGAATATTCTAACGATAGACCTTCTTATATTGCAAAATCTAAGAAAAATATTGAAGAACTTGTTGATTGGCATAATAACGGTGAGTACAACTTTGGTAAAAGTGCGAATAAGTGCTACTTAGAAGATATTTTAGAAGTTGATAAAGGTTGGGATGCTCGTAATAAAAATCCAATGCGTCGTGTTCAAGGTAAGTTTGGTGAATACATTGAACAAGCAGAAGAAATGATGAGAAATACTAAGTCTAGACCACTAAAAGTTGTTCTAGCTGTTGTAGTTGGCGGTTTGGCTGTTGCAGGCGGAGCTTATATGCTTATAACCAAAAATAGAGCTAAATCACAAGCTAAAGCTGCCTAGTTAAACGTATAAAATATAAAAAAAGAAAAGCGGGTTGAATTTTTTCAATCCGCTTTTAAGTGGTTTATATGTAGAATGTTTATTTATTTCATATAGATAGAAATTATGACCATAATAACTAACATTAGTATAATGAATACGATTGATCCTAAAACTCCGCTTCCGGAATTTTCAAATGTTGGATGCGAATCTTGGTGCAATTTACTATTTTCACTGCTAATCATTTCTTTTTCCATAGTTTATCTCCTTTTGTAATTTTTCCATAACACAATATAACCAAGTCTTTCATTGGTTTTAATTTGAATGTTTAGTGTTTATGCTATGGTGCGTTTGGAAATATTTCAGAAAGATAATTCCTCTTTAAACTTACGAAATTTTTACGTAAGTAGGATTTGGTGTAAATGTATGTTATAAGAAGTGAAAATTGTGATGATTCCGGAGGGATAATATTTTTAAAGCCAGAAAAAATATTTTTAGAATTTTCTTTCTTCTTGAAAATTGCATTTGAATTTGCAAAATTTGAAGAAACTAAATATTTAACGTTTCTATTTTCTGCTTTTGAAATTGTATTATTATCAGATGCTTGAATGGTGTTTTGAATTGATGAAAATTCAATTGATAAGTTCGCAACATTAGAATAAATTGTTGCAAAAAATAAACACGTAATTAGAAAAAATCTGATAAATATTTTCATAGTCTTCATTATACATAAAATCCTTAAAAAGTCTATTCTGTAACAGCTATTTGATTTTTATTTGAAATCAATCCGTTTTTATACTACCGTGTTCTTATGAAACGTCTTATTGGAATATCTGACATTCACGGCGAATATGAAAAACTTTGTGCCGTTATAAATAATATTTCACCTCAAAGAGATGATACAATTGTCTTCATGGGGGATTATATTGATAGGGGTGCAAAATCAAAAGAAGTTGTAGATAAACTTATCGAACTTGGAGATGTTTGTAATTGTGTTTATTTAATCGGTTCGCATGAGTATGCAATGCTGCATGCGAAATCTAGTGAGTACTATAACTATTTATTTTGGAATTATGGTGGTGATGCGACAGCAAAAAGCTACGGTAATTTTGATAATATAATGAAAATTCATGGCGACTTTTTTAATAATTTAAAGTTTTATTATATTCAAGATAATTACCTCTTTATCCATGCCGGAATTAGAATAGGTGTTCCTCTTGAAGAACAATCCGAAGAGGATATGGTTTATATCCGTACGGAATTTTATAAAAATAAGCATCATTTACCGTATAAAATTATTTTTGGTCATACTGAATTTGATACCCCACAAGTGCAAGACGACAAAATTTGCATTGATACCGGCTGTGGAAAATTTAAAAATGCCTCATTAACTGCAATAATTATTGAAAATAGCAACGAGTATTTTATTTCTTCGTAAATTTTTTATTGCATTTTAATCTGTTTTAAAGACGATTCCATAGATTTTTTATTTTGAGAGTTATAGATCTTCAGTTTTGAAGATAATAATTTCCCATATTTGTCAAATAATCTGAGAAGTCTATCTGTTGGCTGGTTTTTTAAATAGTTTGTTGAAATAATTGCGAGTTGTCCATTATTTAATGAAATTTTATCCACAACAACCTTGCTAAGTGGGGATGTTACACGGGTTTGAGTTTTTATGTTTAAACCAAAAGAGGTTTCTTTGTTACTAATTGGTGTAATATTCATCTTAATCCTATCTAATAATAAAAAATATGCGCTTGACGCGATTCGAACGCGTGACCTATCCCTTAAAAGGGGAGTGCTCTACCTGCTGAGCTACAAGCGCATATCAACTATTCATATTTCCTTGGCTAACGGTTCAATCACCGTGTGTATTCATCTTAGCAAGAACATTTTTTATTGTCAACTGTTTTTTCTTATTTTTTTATAAATTTCTCAAAATAGTACTAAAGCCCTCCATTTTAGAAGGGCTTTTTCTCTATTTTATTCTAAGTTGATATATTTTCTGGCACATTCAAACATTGAATTTATTAGTGCTGCGTTATTATTTAAGTTCATTCCGTTGGTTTCAAGGACTTGTTTTATTCTGTCCTCCCAAATATTGTAAATGTCATTGTTATCTAGGTCTAATATTTTTCCTATCATTTGAAGTTCTTTAAAATCTATAGGGATTGGATATGCTCCTCGTAGCATGTCAACAATTTCAATACGTTTTTTTCGTGGAAATGCTTTTAGAAAATTGATTACACTCATCTTTTTGTCATGAAGCATGCTTTTTAGTAGTTCAATAGTTTCATCTTGAAGAATTGGTTCTTGTGGAATTTTATATTCTTCAAATTCTTCCGGTTTAATATCCATGACGGTCGCAATTCTTTCTAATGTTGTGCTTCTTGTAGAAAACGGAATTGTTTCATCAATCAAATTATATACGTATGAGAGAGTTACTCCAATCATTTCTGCAAAATCTTTTTTATGAAGTCCGTTTTTTTCTAAAAAATTTGCGACCTTTTGAGAACTTTTTTCATTAGTTAATTCTTTTTTCATAATTTATACCTCATGTTTTTTCTTAATTTATTTTTAATTTATCTTTTTGTTAAGCATATACTTGCTATATCATTACGGTAATATTTATTTACGTTAAAATACTAAAAGAGAGTTAGTAGATAAATTAAAAGGATTTTAGATAATGAAATTAGTTGTAGGACTTGGAAATGTTGGAGAAAAATATTGTTTTACCCGTCATAATGTAGGGTTCATGGTTGTTGATAAATGGGCAATAATGAATGATGTAACTTTTAAAGAGGATAAAAAGCTAAAATGTTTTATCGGAAAGTATAAATCAGGATTTGAAGATATAATGCTTATTAAACCTACAACTTTTATGAATTTGTCTGGAGAAGCCGTTATAGCTGTTATGAATTATTACAAAATTGATGTGGAAGATGTGATTATTGTTTATGATGATTTGTCTTTAGAATTAGT
>CALAWF010000078.1 GCA_937894665.1 uncultured bacterium
GGAAGTTCGCCTATCATCGTATTTACCCCATTTTCAGATGAATAATCAGGAATAGACTGTTCATGGTCATCCATAAATTGCATACTAATTTGATTCCATTCTGAATATGTCTTCTTGAGTTGAGCTTGTAAATCTCTATTTCTGATATTTTCCATAAGACTAGGTATTGTTATTGCTGCAACAACACCAATTATTCCAAGGGTGATAAGGACTTCCGCAAGTGTAAAGGCTCTATTTTTCAAAATCTTCACAAGTAAATTATAAAGATTTTAGCAATCGGTGTACACTGTCCCTCACATCATATCATATCATATCATATAGGGCATTATAACTGGGTTTCAAACCTTTGTATAGAGGCTTTACATTTTGTTACAATAGATAAAGGTGGAGAAAACTTAACGCAACCGTCATCCTGAGCAAAGCGAAGGATCTCTTGCCAATGGCGTGGGGATTAACCCCTCACCTCAATCCTCTCCCTTGGGAGAGGGTATATTATCATTATCATTACAAACGAAGCCAAGGAGGTATTTGTTATCTGCCTTGCACCCTTCCATTAAATAAATGATGATTTTTTCAGGATAATCATTATAATAAAGGTATGAGAAGGTCTAAACTTTTTTATACTATCGTTATCTGTTCTTTTTTGTTTAGTCAAAATTTTGTTTTGACTTCTAATTCTGCCCCTTTGAGTAGCAATCAAAAAGGTTATGTCGGAACTTTACCCAATTTGACAAGAAATTACGAATCTGAAGAGCAAACTAAAAAAGAACCCGAGGTTAAACCGGCAAAAGATTTTAATTCTGAAAATGAAATGAAACCCGTACCAAGAGATAATCCGGCTTTTGTTAATATAATTCTAAAAGCCGACAAGACTTCGCAATACGTGAATGATTTGAATGAATTTATTCCAATGCTCGAGTCAATTTCTGATATGATTGAAAATGGTGATAATGTACAAGTTTTTAATGCAAAGGTTTATTTCTTTAACAAAAATGCTGAATATTTTAGAGATAAATACGCTCAAAAACCAGAAAGCCATTTTGTTTCTTATAAAAAATTGATGGAAGTAAATACTCATGCACACTCCATTGCACTATTACGAAATGAAGCTGAAAAATACAACCCATATATGGCGTATGGAAGTGAAGGATACATCTACAATCCCAATAATATCCAAGAACAACTTGGATATTTAAAAAATGAGATTGAACAAACTATTTTGATATTGAAAGAATCAAATTAAAATATTTGATTAAAACTTATTTTTAGATTAAAATTGTTACATATTTGAGTAGCTACAATTTAATTTCGGATAAGTAACGTGAAAGATTTTTTTCAAAATTTATATAATAAATTTCAAGGGATAAAAATATTAGATAGATATATCTCAAAGCAAGTTATTGAGATGTTTTTGATGGGTGTATTTGTTTTTACGACAATCATTTTCGCTTCAGATACATTTATCACTTTGATTAAGCAAATTGCAAAATTTGGTATTCCGTTCAAAGTTGCGTTTATTATGATTTTGTTGAACTTGCCATCCGTTATTGTTATGACAATTCCGATGGGTGTTTTACTGGCTACAGTTATGACACTTAACAGATTGAGCTTGTCTTCTGAAATTACTGTAATGAGAGCTTGCGGTATCGGATTGAACCGTATTGCAAAACCGATTTTTATATTTGCCGTTTTGATGTCATTATCAAGTTTCTTTATCAACGAAACTGTTGTGCCAGTAATGACAAGACAATCTAAAGACCTTGCATTGTGGGCTTTAGGTCAAAAAAATATTCCGGAGGGTAAAGAAAATTTTGTATTCAAAGAAGTTAATGATAATGGAACATTGAAAAGACTTTTCTATGTTGGTTATTGCAAGAAAAAAACTTTGTATAACGTAACTGTTTTGGATAATGCGAAAGAAGATACAATTCAAGTACTTCAAGCAAGACAAGGAAAGACTTCACCTGACGGCTGGGTATTTGAAAAAGGTGCCGCTTATACTATTGCAAACAGTGGACAAGTTCTAAATACAACACTTTTTGACACTTCTACAGTTAAGTTTGGCTTAGATTTGTCAAAAGAATTGAACAAAAATACCGCAAAGGAAATGAACTTTACAAAACTTGCAAAATATTTGGCTTCTACCGATATTTCTCCAACAGACAGACGAATTTATACTATCGAACTTTTTGATAAAATTGCGTTACCGATAACAACAATTGTATTTGTACTTGTTGGTGTTCCTCTTGCGATTACACCTCCAAGAGTTCGTTATAACAGAGGATTTTTATTTAGTATTTTAATTATTTTTGCATATTATGTCGTGAGAGCCTTATCAATTTCGTTTGGTGAAGCCGGTTCAATGACTCCATTTATCGCCGCATGGTTGCCAAATATTATTTTGACAATCTGGGGTGTAGCGTTATATTACAAGAAAGTTTATACAATTTCTTAAAAGTTTTGTAAAATCATACTTTTAATGGTAAAAAATTTTATTTTCTTGTTTTAGAATGTATGTATGGCAGGTAGTAATAACAATAATAATGTTAATGGAAATATTTTCAGCAGAGATTATAATTTTTCTGCTGTAAATCCTTTTAGCAACAATTTTGATTCTTCTGTTGCACCAGCTCAACCTGCTAAAGAAATTAAAACCCCATCTGCCACAAATCCGATAAAACGTATCAACGGTTATGATTCAACAATTTTGAATAAAACCAATATGGAAGACGCTGAAAGCGAAGATTTAAGTATTGATTACAGAATAAAGGAAAAAGAATCTGTAGTTAAAGATTTAGATGCAAAAATTAAAGTTGCAGATAATTATGGAACTCAAAATGAAGCATTGGGTTTGAAAGCTAAAAGGCAACGTGTTTTGCAAGAGTTGGATACTTTACGAAAACAACAAATGTACGGTGGAAGGGTATTAGGCGAAAAACAAGCATTCCACCAATCTTTCAAGGCAAAAATGCCGGTTATTTATAAAATTCAAGAATTTATTTCTCGACAAATTCTTTCTCGAGTTTCAAAAAAGGTTAAATCAGTTGTAACTTTGAGTGATTCTCTTGAACAGTTATCTGAAATTAGCAAAAGCGT
>CALAWF010000079.1 GCA_937894665.1 uncultured bacterium
AGAACTTGAACGAAGAATCTCTGACTGTTTTTGTTCAGTTAAACACCTCACCCTATCCCTCTCCTCAAGGAGAGGATATTCTTCTATGCGTTCTGATAGAGATGCGAAAATAAATTCAGCATGACATAACCTGCCAAATCCGTCCTCTCCTTGGCAATGAAACAAATTATTATCCATTAACTTTAAATCTCCACAATGGAACAAGCGATTACCATCCGCTAAAATATCGGCTACGACTTTCTTTAAGAGGTTACCCCCCCCCCCGTTTTTCAAGCTATAATTGAATTTTGCCATATTATCCTCCTTCAAAATATATTCATAGAATATCATTTTTAGCAGATTATTGCAACAAAAACCGAGCATTTTATAACTCAAACGCTCGGATTTTTTGTACAGTAGTAGAAGGAGGAAAAATTATTAACAATTAAAATTAAAAATGCATATCAAAACTTGGGTGTCTGCCATTTATCTTTTCATCTTCAAGCCTCATAGCAGAACCAATTGTGAAATTTTGGGCAGTCGTTTTGTTAATTTCATAAGCAACATCACCGTTGAATACACCCTCATTTTCTTCTAAAAAGCTAAACAAAGGATCTGCCGGTGCTTTGACAATACCTTCCAAGGTTTCGCCAGCTTGCTGCAATGTTCTTTCAGGAACTTTTACATTCATCCCAAAAGGTTTAAACGGTCTATTAAACATGAAATTTGAATCAGCCATATCTTCTTGCCCTTTTATCTTTTGATATTATTCTTATCGGCAATTTCTTTTAAAAAGTTTAGAAAAACGAGCGTTATATTACAGATTGTTAACAAAACACAAGTGAATTTGTGCTAATATCTTGTATATGAAGGAATTAAAAGATTTTGAAAAAGATTTGAATAAGTGTTCAAAATGCGGACTATGCGAAGTTGCCTGCCCTCTTTTTAAACTTAATCCTAACGATTGTGTTGCAAGCAAAGGTAAATTCATCATGCTTCACGGAGTTACAAGAGGAGAATTAAAATTATCGCCAAAAATTAATTCCTATATAGATATGTGCCTAAAATGCGAAAAATGTAACTCATTTTGCCCTAGCGGAATTGATGTTTGTCAAATTTTAAATACTGCAAAATCAGAATATACCCAAAACACTTTTAAAGGAAAACTTATTCATTTCTTCTTATCAAAACCCATATTCGGAACTTTTATAAAAATTTGCGAAACAATTTCAAAACCTTTTAGACCAAAATTTCAAAATAAAAAGAGCGAAAAAACTACGACCGTTGCATATTTCAAAGGTTGTGTAAATCAAATCTTGCCAAATACAGATAAATATTTAGCCAAAATTTTCAAAAATTCCGATATTGAAATTATCACTCCGGACTTTGATTGTTGTGGCTTACCTTTTTTATCAGAAGGAGCAATGGAAAGATTTATTCAAAGTGCAAAATACAACATTGCACAATTAAATTTCGATTATGATTACTTGTTAGCAGACTGTGCAAGTTGCCAAAGTACAATTTCAGAATATTCAAAATACATTGAAAATATTGATTTTGATGGGAAAATTCACAACTGGGGAGATTTAATTGCCCTCAAAAATTTAAAATTCAAGTTTAAAAAGCCAATAAAAGTAACTTTCCACAAACCTTGCCACCTAAAAAATGACAACTTTTTCAAACGAATAATTGAAAACTGCGAAAATGTTGATTATGTCGAGATGGAAGATTATGATGGGTGCTGCGGATTTGCCGGAAGTTTTGGGATAAAAAATAGAAAACCATCAAAACAATTATCACAAATTAAAGCAAAAAATATTGCAAAAACAAAAGCGGATTATGTTATCACAACTTGTCCGGTCTGTATTTTAGGTTTAAAACAAGGATTATTTTTAGAAAACAACAAAACTAAAGTTGTTAGTTTACTTGAATTTTTAGCAATGGCAGAGGTTGAACAATAGTTAATTCCAAGGATAATCTTTACTAATCTTCCAACCGTCTTTCATAATAACCGCCGCACAAGCATCTCCAGAAGATCTTGTAACATTTGTCGTTTTTTTATTACAAGCCCTATGAACACCACTATTTGCATCTAACAACTCTTTTCTCTTATACAAAGCTAAAGGATAGAAACAGGAACCATACCCTCCAGGATATAATCCAGACTTAACATTTTTAGCCAAATCACTCATATTACAAGCATGTTCACCCAAAGTTCCTGCATTAAATAAAAAGAAATTAAAAATATCTCTTCCAGATCTATTTGGTTTGCCTGCTCCATTTATATCAATATAAAATGTAATACCTCCAGCAGCTGACAAAACACCAACATACGTACCATTTGCTAATACTAACATATAGCGAACTAATATTGCAGTTTTTCTATCAATCGCAACCGGAACTTCATTATGGTAACATTGTTCAACACTTTCACAAGTTTGAATAACTTTCATATAAGGAACAAAATATTGATTTAAAAAATCTTTATCACTAAGCTGAGTATCATACAAAGCAACATCTTCGCCGGTTTCACTTTCATACAATTTTGTTGCTTGAATCATTTGAGCA
>CALAWF010000080.1 GCA_937894665.1 uncultured bacterium
GAGGATTATTTGGCATAAATACAAATCAATCCACTATGGCGTATTATTTTGATGTGAACGGTGATAAGAAGCCCAATGTGATTGGCAAGGATATTTATATTCTTGTGTATGAGCCGGATAGAGGGTTATTGCTTGCCGGAATAGATAAAACGAAAGAAGAAATTGAAGAAAATTGTACGAAAGGAAATGGTTATTGGTGTTTGGCATATATAAAGAGCAACGGCTGGAAAATTGACGATAGGACTTGGAAACGGTAATTGTAAAGTAATGTAACACCAATTATTCTAAAAAAGTCAATTATTTACTATTTATATACTTTATATATAAGAGAAGAGAATTATAAAGGATTAAATGATGGCTAAAAAAAATAGTAGAGCTACAGGTGAATTTAACAGAGCTGCAGCTTCTACAGATAATTATATTAGAACTAATTTGAATATTAAATCTACTGATGACGAAACTCGTAATGTTATAAGCTCTACTTTTGGAGTTATTAAGAATAATATTTTGCAAGCGTTCTGGAGTGCAACAGGCTTGGATTCTAATGTAAATACTGCTTACGAACAATCAATGACTGACCCAAGTCAATCATTTGAGGCAAATGGTAAAAGATATTTTGTTTATCCAGGTGGAGTTGGAAAACTTCAAGCATATAACGAATTAGGCAACCCTGCAGACGGATGTTTTACAATGCAGGTAATCGGATAAGAGGAGCAAAGGTCGATGTCTTCATCAATTAACGGAGTACAATTAGGTAATAAGTTCGGGGCTGATATGCGAACTCAGTTCATGGATCAGGGAATTAACAATCTTCCAAATCCTGAATCCGGTGTTGCAAATTCTTTACCGCAAAATCCCTTATATAATTTGCTTCAAGTAATTTTTCAAGGCAAACAAACAGACAATATTTCAGCTTTCAATCAAAACGATACTTTTATAAAAAATGGATTAGTTCAAAATTTTACAGAAGAAAATCATAACTTAAATTTAATAGGATAATGTTCTCGACAAAAAACACCGTTCATATTTTGAACGGTGTTTCTTTATATCCTTCTGTATTTAATCAATTAGCAGCAAGCAGCTGATTTTGATTTTTCAATACATTCCATCAAAGTTTTAGCAACTTTGTCTTGTTCTTCGTGAGTTAATTCTGGGAACATTGGAAGTGAAATTACAACTTCTGTGTTCTTTTCAGTGATAGGAAGAGAACCTTTGCCCATTCCTAACCAAGCATTAACTTTTTGGAAGTGAAGAGGAATTGGGTAATACAACATAGCACCGATTCCATTTTCTTGAAGCATTTTGTGAACTTCATCTCTGTTAGGAACTTTAACTGTATATTGGTGGTAAACACAATATGTATTATCCAATTCTTTTGGAGTTTGAACATCTGCACAATCTGCAAATAATTTGTTGTAGTATGCAGCGTGTTCTCTTCTTTTTGTATTCCATTCGTCGATATGTTTAGCTTTTACTCTTAAAATAGCTGCTTGAATTTCATCAAGTCTGCTGTTAACACCAAGTTCATCGTTGTGGTAACGAACCATTGAACCGTGGTTTCTAAGAGCGATTAATCTATCTTTAAGTTTTTCATCATTAACTGTGCAAAGTCCGCCATCACCCATTGTTCCTAAGTTTTTAGTTGGGTAGAAGCTGTAACATCCGATATCGCCGAATGTACCAACTTTTTGACCTTTGAAAGATGAACCGATAGCTTGGCAACAATCTTCAACAACTCTCAAATTGTGTTTTTTAGCAATTGCCATAATTGATTCCATATCGCAAGGTTGTCCGTATAAGTGAACCGGAATAATTGCTTTTGTATTTGGAGTGATAGCTTCTTCAATTTTTTTAGGGTCAATATTGAATGTATCAGGGTCAATATCAACGAAAACTGGTTTAGCACCAACCATGCCGATAGCTTCAGCTGTAGCTACGAATGTGAATGCTGTAGTGATAACTTCATCTCCTGCTCCGATGTCTAAAGCTCTCAATGCAATGTGAAGAGCATCTGTACCAGAGTTCAATGCAACTGTGAAATTGCATCCGATGTATTCTGCTAATTCTTTTTCTAATGCTTTAACGTTTGGTCCAAGGATGTAGCATCCGGATCTCATAACTTCGCATACTGCTTTTTCTGCTTCTTCGCCAATTTGTGCATATTGACGTTTTGAATCAAAAATAGGAATCATGTTTATTCTCCTTTTCTATCTACCAAATAAATAATCCATGTCTTTATTATACCATAGCTTGGGGTATCTTTATATAAACTTTACATTGTTATAAAAATATAACTGTTCTTGTGGTGTGATTTTTATTTACTTTTCCCCCTTTTTAAGTTATAATCAAGGCACGAGAGTTTATTAATTATTATTTTTTGAAAGGTTATTATATATGAACAAAAGTCAATCAATGGGTATGTATGTGATTTTAGCTATTGTTGTGATGGTTTTCATTTCTACTATTTTTATGAGTGGACCGACAACAAGTACTTCTGAAATCTCATATACTAATTTTCTTCAAAAATTAGATAATAAAGAATTTACCAAAATTGAAAAATATGACGATATGATTATCGCAGTTCCGAAAGAACAACCGGTAGCTAAAGAAGAGAAAAAGTCTGATGGTAAAAATCTGACTTCTCCTTTCTTAACTCAAGAAACTAAAAATTCTCAAGCTCCATTGTTCCAATATAAAGTTCAAATTCCTGCAAATGACCAAGAGTTGATGGATAAATTAAATACATCAAATGCAGATGTTACTGTTAAAAAAGCTCCGGAAACAAATCAACTTGCCGGAAATATCGGAACATTTATAATTGTATTGTTTGCTATTATTTCTCTCGGTTTGATGATTAAAGCTATTCAAGCCGGTGGTTCTCAAGCAATGTCTTTTGGAAAAAGTAAGGCTAAAATGCTTTTAGATTCAAAGGTTAAAACAACATTCAAAGATGTTGCCGGTATTGATGAAGAGAAAAAAGAATTAGAGGAAATCGTTGACTTTTTGAAAAACGGTGAAAAATATATGAAGTTGGGAGCTAAAATTCCAAAAGGTGTTCTACTTGTTGGACCTCCTGGAACAGGTAAAACTTTGATGGCAAAAGCTGTTGCTGGTGAAGCTAGTGTTCCTTTCTTCTCAATTTCAGGTTCTGACTTCGTTGAAATGTTTGTCGGTGTTGGTGCAAGTCGTGTTAGAGATTTGTTTGAACAAGCTAAAAAACACCAACCTTGTATTATATTTATTGATGAAATTGATGCCGTTGGTCGTCAAAGAGGTGCCGGTCTTGGTGGTGGTCATGATGAAAGAGAACAAACTCTTAACCAATTGCTTGTTGAAATGGACGGTTTTGATGTTAATACAAATATTATTGTAATTGCAGCAACAAACAGACCTGACATTTTGGATAACGCTCTTTTAAGACCCGGTAGATTTGACAGACAAATTTATATCAATGCTCCGGATGTTAAAGGTAGAGAACAAATTTTAGAAGTTCATGCTAAGAATAAAAAGTTAGACAAAGATGTTGATTTGAAAGTATTGGCAAAGAGAACTCCAGGGTTTACCGGTGCAGATTTGCAAAACTTGTTAAATGAATCAGCATTACTTGCTGCTCGTAAGGGTGAAGATAAAATTTCGATGGATGATGTTGATTCTTCAATAGATAGAGTTATTGCGGGGGTTGAAAAACGTAGCAAAGTTCTTACTGATAAAGATAAAGAGTTAACTTCTTATCACGAAGTTGGACACGCATTGATAGACAAGTTGTTGCCTGATGCAAATGAACTTCACAAGGTTTCAATTATTCCTCGTGGTATGGCTCTTGGTGTTACTTGGACAAGACCGAAAGATGAAAGTGTTCACGTAAGCAAGGCTAAATTGTTAGCAAAAATTGCAGTATCTCTAGGCGGACGTGCTGCAGAAGAAATTGTTTATGGCAAAGATAACGTAAGTACAGGTGCTTCTCAAGATTTAATCAATGTTACTGATATGGCAAGAAAAATGGTTACAGCTTGGGGTATGTCAGAAAAACTTGGACCTATGGCTTATGGTAAAAATCAGGAAAATGTGTTCATGGGTAGAGATTTTGGACACCAAAGAGATTATTCTGAACAAGTTGCTTTTGAAATCGATGAAGAAATTAAACGTATTGTTGATGAACGTTATGAACTTGCAAAACGTTTGTTATCAGAAAACAGGGATATGTTAGAAGCAATTTCAAGAGAATTGTTAGACAAAGAAACTATTGATGATAAAGAATTTGAACAGATTATGAATAGAGTTCGTAGCGAACGAGCTTAAGTCAAATAAAATTAAGTATTTAAATAAAAGCCGAAGGTTATTTTAGGCTTCGGCTTTTGAATGTTTATATTTATTTCCATGGATAACTTTTATCTATAACCCAACCTGCTCGTCTGATTTTTTCTGCACAATAACGTCCCCACGCTCCTTTGCGACAATTTTGGTCAATCTCTTGAGTTGTTTTTCCATATCCAAGTGGTTGTAAATCTCTTCCTTCCAAGTATGACCCTGTAACTTCAAAGACATCTTTTCCCCAAGTATTAGGACCTTTAGAACCATTTATATCTATTACTACGGAAACAGCTCCTGAAGTGCTAACCTTACCATTCGTATAAGTATTTCCTCCATAACCTCGTATTTGAATGGAATATATCATTCCATCATTTGTCTTAAAAGTATAATTTGCATCTCTTGTCATTTGAAATGGGTCATAGCTTCCGTCTAATTTTTTGAATTGAGCAAATGAATAACCACAATCTCTATATGTTTTGCAATATGTTCCTTGTTTTAAGTATGGAGCCCAATATATGCTAAAATATTTTTCAATTGGAAGGTTTAAAATATCATCAATATCTGGGTAGTCTTCTTCTGCAAGAGATAACTTGTAGGCTTGATTTAAAACAGATATACTTTTTTGGAGTTTTGCAACCGTTTGTTTTTTCTGATATTTAGTAATTAAATTCGGTATTGTCATAGCTGCAACTACTCCGATAATGCCAATGGTTATTAGTACCTCTGCGAGAGTAAAAGCCTTGTTATTTTTTCTTTTCACTGTTTTCTCCTATGATAATAAATATTAAGTCAATTTATCTTACTAAA